>CAYOGS010000027.1:0-12515 GCA_964403435.1 uncultured Rhodospirillales bacterium
AAAGGATTATTTCTGGCATTTATGCCTGCCGATCACAGCGATGGTGATGAGCGGTTTCGCTTCTCTGACATTGCTCACCAAAAATTCGTTTCTGGATGAAATCGGCAAGCTTTACGTCACCACCGCGCGCGCCAAAGGTCTGGGCGAAGACCGTATCCTTTATGGCCATGTCTTCCGCAACGCCATGCTCATCGTCATTGCGGGTTTTCCGCATGCCTTCATCGGCATCCTCTTCACCAGTTCACTGATAATCGAAGTCATCTTCTCCCTCGACGGCCTCGGGTTGCTAGGCTATGAGGCGGCTGTCAACCGCGACTATCCGGTGATGTTCGGCACATTGTATTTCTTTACGCTATTGGGGCTGCTCAGCAACATCGTCGGCGATATCGTCTATACACTGGTTGACCCTCGCATTGATTTTGAACGGCAGGAGGGATGACCATGCGGCTATCCCCGCCTGCCCGCCAGCGCTGGCAACGCTTCACCGCCAACCGCCGTGCTTTCTGGTCGTTGTGGATTTTTGTGGCGCTGTTCTTCATCACACTGTTCGCCGAAGGCATCGCCAACGACCGACCCTTGCTGGTACGCTATGCCGGTTCCTGGTTTGCACCGGTACTGGTGAACTATACGGAAAAAGATTTCAGCGGCGAGTTCGAGACCTTCGCCAATTACCGCGACCCCTATCTCGCCGACAAGATCAAGGCCGATGGCTGGATGCTTTGGCCACCTATACGCTACAGCTATGACACAATTAATTACGAACTGCAGGTGCCGGCTCCTGCTCCTCCGTCGGCGGACAATCTGTTGGGCACCGACGACCAAGGCCGCGATGTGCTGGCGCGCGTGATCTATGGCTTCCGGCTTTCGGTGCTCTTCGGGCTGACACTGACACTACTGGCCTCCATCATCGGGATTTGCGCCGGCGCGCTGCAGGGCTATTTTGGCGGGACGCTGGATTTGCTTATGCAACGGCTAATCGAAATCTGGTCTGGAATGCCACTGCTCTACATGCTCATCATCATGTCCAGCCTGATTCAACCAGCTTTCTGGCCATTGTTGCTGCTGCTACTGTTTTTCAAATGGATGGCACTGGTGGGGCCAGTGCGAGCGGAATTTTTGCGCGCCCGGAATTTCGACTATGTGCGTGCCGCCCGTGCGCTGGGAGCGACGGATTTCAGCATCATGCTGCGGCATATCCTGCCCAACGCTTTGGTTTCCACGCTTTCCTATATGCCGTTCATCATCAGCGGCGCCATTAACATTCTCGCCACGCTCGATTTCATCGGTCTCGGACTACCGCCTGGTTCACCTTCACTCGGTGAGTTACTCAATCAGGGCAAGAATAATTTACAGGCGCCTTGGCTCGGCTTCACCGCTTTCGTGACGCTGGCGACATTACTCAGTCTGCTGGTCTTCATTTTCGAAGGTGTACGCGACGCCTTTGACAGCCGCCAGAACACGCGGCGCGGCAGGTGAGCATGGCGCTACTTGACGTCCAGAATCTCGGCGTACGGTTTCGTAACGGCGAGGGTGTTACGGAAGCGGTGCGCGGCGTCTCCTTTAGCCTTGATCGCGGCGAAACGCTGGCGCTGGTGGGCGAATCCGGTTCCGGCAAGTCGGTCACCGCTCTGTCTGTATTACAGCTGTTACCCTATCCTCATGCGCAGCACGGCGCCGCGAGCAGCATCCGCTTCTCCGGCCAGGAATTATGCAACGCTTCCGACGCTGTGATGCGACAGATCCGCGGCAACCGCATTGCCATGATTTTCCAGGAACCAATGACGGCGCTCAACCCGCTGCATACCATCGTCCGGCAGGTGGCTGAGGTTCTACTGCTGCATAAAAAAATGACTCCTGACGCGGCGCGGAAACGCGTGATCGCGTTGCTAGAGCAAGTGGGGATCCAAAACGCCGCTGCACGTCTTGATTCTTACCCGCATGAATTATCAGGTGGACAGCGCCAGCGGGTGATGATTGCCATGGCATTGGCCAACGAGCCAGACATTCTCATTGCTGACGAACCAACGACGGCGCTGGATGTGACAGTGCAGGCGCAAATCCTGGCGCTGCTCCATGATTTGCAGCGGCAGACCGGCATGGCCATGCTGCTGATCACGCATGATTTGGGCATCGTGCGAAAAATGTCGCAACGCGTCTGCGTCATGCGGCGGGGCGCAATTGTTGAGCATGGCGAGACCGCACAAGTGTTTGCGGCGCCACAGCATGATTATACGCGTCAGCTACTTGCTTCGGAACCCGGTGGCCGTGCAATGCCTCTGCCCCCGGAAGCGACAGAAATCCTGCGCGCCACCAATATCAAAGTCCATTTCCCCATCCGGCGCGGCGTTTTCCGCCGTACAGTCGACCATGTACGCGCGGTGGACGGTGTTTCTCTGCAGTTGCGGGCGGGCGAGACGGTGGGGATCGTTGGCGAATCCGGTTCAGGCAAAAGTACCCTGGGCCTGGCACTGCTATGCCTGCTGCATAGGCAGCAACAAGTGATGGCAGGCGAAGTGGCCTATATGGGGCAACCCATGGCCAAAGCGAATGCCGACACTCTACGCGGTCTGCGCCAACAGGTGCAGATCGTGTTCCAAGACCCCTATGGCTCGCTGAACCCGCGCCTGACCGTCGGCAGCATCATTGCCGAAGGTTTACATATCCACCGCATTGGCACGCCAACAGAACGGCAGCAGCGCGTGACCGAACTCTTAGTTGAAGTCGGCCTCGATCCGGCCATGCAAGCGCGCTATCCGCACGAGTTTTCCGGTGGCCAGCGTCAACGCATCGCTATTGCCCGCGCCATGATATTGCGACCGCGCTTCGTCGTCCTCGACGAGCCGACCTCTGCGCTCGACATGTCCGTGCAGGCCCAGATCGTTGAGCTGCTTCGTGACCTGCAACGCCAACATGGTCTGGGTTATTTGTTTATCAGTCACGATCTGCGTGTGGTGCGCGCACTGGCTCATCAAGTGATCGTGATGAAGAACGGCCTTGTGGTGGAGCAGGGTAGCGCCGAAGCGATTTTTAACGCACCGCAACAGGATTATACGCGCAGTCTGATGCGCGCAGCCTTCGCGCTCGAGTAACTAGGTATTAGAGCATGACAACGCTCTCCCCCCTCACCGCCGATGAGCGTCAATTGCTCCAGGCGCATGCGCGCGGGGTGGGCTGGGAAATGGCGCGCAGCTTTCTCTTTGGCGGCCTGTTTCTGACCAGCATCCTGTTTCTGGTATTGTTCTCGGCCTGGAAGTTTTTCGGTCCCGGCATGGGTTTCCCCGATGCCAGGCACCATGCCGGCCCCGTGCTGGCCGTCGCCCTAACACTCGCCGCCGGCGTCTTGCTGCCTGCGATCCGCTCGGCGCTGACTTTTGCCCGCAAATTCAAGCCGCAGGTAGAGCTGGCACGGGAAGATTTGGCAGCCGGCCAGGCCAAGGTCGAAACGTTAACCGTGACGGCCGCTGATGAGTTGCCTGATGATAATGATGATGGCGCAGGCTTTTTCCTGCAGTTGAAGGATAATCGCGTCCTTTTTGTCCAAGGCCAGGATTTATACGTCTATGCCTATGACGCGGATGATGAAGAGAATCCACACCAGGCTAAGACCTTTCCGGCCACAACCGTCCATTATCGCACAGCGCCGCGCAGCGGCCTGCGCCTGGGACTGGAACAGGCCGGAGACTATATAGCGCCGGTTGTACTTGCTTCCCGGCGCTATGAGCGCAATGATGTCACGCCGGAAGACGGCACTTTTTATGACGGCACGCTCGCGGACACGCGGCAGAAATTCGGGTTAGTGTCGGCCAAACCAGCGTCATAATTATATAAGACAGTTTGTGATGGATAATTTCGATTTTAAGTCTTTTTTCGCCACCTTGAGCGGTCTGCCGCAATTGACGCGCACGGATCCGCGCAAATTCTGCATCTCCCGCACGCAATTCATCGGCTCATTGCTGCATGATCATGGCATTAAGGTCGGCCGTGCTTGGATCATGCCAATTTACGAAAGCGACAATTTTTACGTACCATTTTATGACCAAAAGGGCAAAGTGCTGCAAACGATGGATGTGGAGAACGGGCGCGCCATTCCCTTCAAATGGCGCTACCACTGCTCAACAATTTTGCCGGACTTGCCGCACCAGCCGGTGATCGACTTTCCGCTCTTCACCGGCCCTATTGCTTTGAAATACTGGTTTGACATCTTCGTGTCGGCACAACAGCGCTGCACGCCGAAAGAATATGTGCCGTGCGAGCTGCGTGTGGTGACGCATCCGTTCGCCGACATCCCACAACGCCAGGTGCTGCGCTATAACCCGCAGGCCGAGAAGCAGAACAAGCTGCTGCCATTGCATAAAATTGCCAAGTTAGCCACCCTGCCGCCCTATTTCCCGCGCTTTGAGCCGGTGCCCTTCACGCCCCTTCCCGGCAAGATGCCGGAAAGCAAATAGGGCTTCTGGCATCCCGCAAATTTGAATATTGCTTGGCAATCTACTGGGATATCGTGTTTAATATTTGCCCCTAGATTGAAGGAATGTGAACAATGGCACGACAATATAAGGTAGCAGTAGTTGGCGCGACGGGCGCCGTGGGGCGGGAAATGCTGCAAACGCTGGCGGACCGCCAGTTTCCGGCCAGCGAAGTCATCGCTCTAGCTTCCAGCCGCTCGGCTGGTGGTCAAGTGAGCTTCGGTGCCGACAAGGTGCTGACCGTGCATGATTTAGACAAATATGATTTCAAGGGCACCGATATCTGCCTGTCTTCGGCGGGCGCAAAAATTTCTGAGGCTTTCGCGCCGCGCGCTGGTGCCGCGGGCTGCGTGGTGATTGACAACACGTCTCACTTCCGCATGGACCCTGACGTGCCGCTGGTAGTGCCGGAAGTCAACCCGCAGGCACTCAAGGACTACAAAAAGAAGAACATCATCGCTAACCCAAACTGCTCGACCATACAGATGGTGGTAGCGTTAAAGCCGCTGCATGATCTCGCCAAAATCAAGCGCGTCGTGGTCGGCACCTATCAGTCGGTATCCGGCGCCGGCAAGGAGGCGATGGACGAGTTATTCAGCCAGACCCGCGCCATTTTCGTGAATGATCCGTTGACCAAGGAAGTTTTTACCAAGCAAATCGCCTTCAATGTAATTCCGCAGATCGACGTGTTCATGGATGACGGCAACACCAAGGAAGAATGGAAAATGACGGTCGAGACCAAGAAGATTCTCGACCCGGCGATCAACGTCACCGCCACCGCAGTGCGTGTGCCAGTTTTCATCGCACATAGTGAGGCAGTGAATGTGGAGTTCGAACGCCCCATCACGGTAGCGGAGGCGCGCGCCGCGTTGGCCAAGGCACCGGGCGTGGTGGTAATTGACAAGCAACATGAGGAAGGTTTCGTCACGCCCGTAGAGTGCGCAGGTGAAGACGCCGTCTATGTCAGCCGCATTCGCCTGGATAAAACCGCGCCTCATGCCCTAAATATGTGGATTGTCAGTGACAACCTCCGCAAGGGCGCGGCTCTCAATGCCGTGCAAATCGCGGAGCTTCTGGTCAAGGAGTATCTGAAATAGGCGCACTATGCCTGGCTCACTCCTTGAACCTGTTTTTGAAATTGTCTTTCAACTTATTGGGTACGGGACAGCTAAGTTTGTGATACCTCGTCTGACAGGTGGTAAAATTGATATCGCGCCGTCAGACAAGGAAGGCGTGTCGGTAGAGTCGAAAAATCGGCTTTATCGAACATTGCCCTGTGGAACGATTGTTTTAAGCGCGGAAGTCGGCATAATCGCAGGGATTATATTGTGGGTACTCATTGTATTTACTCTGATCAGATTTCTTACCTACATAACAGCCTGAGGTCATGATGAGCCTGAAAATCGGCATCCTGGGTTTCGGCGGCCGCATGGGGCAGTTGCTCGTGCAGGAAACCCTGATACATCCGGCTTGCCGCCTGACTGCCCTCTACTGGCGGCAGCACAAGGCAGAGATGGCGTTGCCTGCCGATTGTCTGGTTAGTCAGGATTTGGACGCCGTCATCGCCGCCAGCGATGTGCTGATTGAGTTCACGACACCAGAAGCGGCGGCCGTCTTCGCCAGCCATGTCGCGCGCCAGAACAAACGACTGGTAACTGGCACGACGGGCCTGAACACTGAGCAGCAAGCCACGATTGTCGCGGCCTCCGGCCAAACCGCTGTACTCCAAGCCCCCAATACCAGTGTCTCTTTGGCAGTGGCCAAGCAGCTCAGCACCCTGGCAGCAAAACTGCTGGCCGGCCATGGCTACGATCTCGGCATCAATGACCTGCACCACCGGCACAAGAAGGATTCGCCCTCCGGCACCGCCAAAGCGCTCGGCGCTGCCCTGCAAAGTGGCAACCCGAAGGCAGAAATTCATTATGCCGCCCAGAGGCTTGGCAATATCGTCGGCGAACATGAAGTGCTGCTAGCCGGGGACGGCGAGATGTTAACCATCCGGCACAGCGTGACCAACCGCGCCATTTTCGCTCGTGGCGCCCTGACAGCCGCTTTATGGCTTCGCGACAAGCCGGCCGGCCTTTACGGCATGAACGAGGTTCTTGGCCTTTCAGCCTGAACACTGCGACCATTTCGCCTCCGCAAAGACATTGCGTTTCATCGTCACCGGTCATAATCTGCGGCTGGCCGTAAGAGGCGGTCAATATGCAGAATGGGTATAGCAAACAATGCCATTAGATAGAATTATCAACGGATTGCTTCCGGTCGGCATTCTCTTGACTATTGCGTTGTGGGAATATTTCTTCCCGTGCCGCGAAACCAAGCAATCACGCCTTTATCGCTGGAGCAACACCGTTGCTATCCGCATCTTCGGCAAAATTTTTTTCATGGTTTTTGTTCCGCTGACCATGATGCAGTTGGCATCTTGGTGCCAAGCGCAGGGCATCGGCTTGTTCAACCATTTGGCTATGCCGAATTGGCTGCTGATCGCGCTGACCATTCTGCTGCTTGACCTCAGCGCCTATGCCGTCCACGCCGCCGCGCATCTCAACCAAATTTTGTGGCGCGCGCACCGCACCCACCATCTTGACACAGAATATGACATTACTACGGCGTTGCGCACGCATCCGTTAGACGATTGCCTGAACATGATCGGTGAAACGGCCGTCATTCTACTGTTCGGCCTGCATCCTGACGGCGTGTTTTATTATGCCGTGTTCAGTGGCTTCATCGTAAAATTCAGCCACGCAAATGTTATGATTTGGGACAGACTGGATCGTGTGCTGCGCTGGGTGGTCGTCACGCCCAACATGCACCGCATTCACCACTCCGCCAAGCGCCACGAGAATGACAGCAATTTCTGCACCCATTTCACCTTTTGGGATCGGTTGTTTGGCACCTACCGCGCTTATGCCGAAGAGCCGCAGGGCACGATGACCATCGGACTCTATCAGTTCCGCGACCCTTCAGAAATCCGCATTGACAAGCTGCTGCTGCGGCCGTTCCATAATAAGGAATGAACCCAAGCTCTTCAGCTTCACTGCGCCGCTGGTTGCTGCTGTGCTGTGCTATGATCTTCATCATGGCCATCATCGGCGCCATTACGCGTCTAACCGAGTCCGGCCTATCCATCACGGAATGGGCACCAGTGACAGGCGCGCTGCCGCCGCTAAATGAGGCCGGCTGGCAGGATGCGTTTGTCGCATATCAACGCATACCCCAATACCAGACACTCAACCAGGGAATGAGCCTGGAGGAATTCAAACACCTTTATTTCTGGGAATGGTTGCACCGGCTGTGGGGACGACTAATTGGCGTAGTCTATGCCTTACCCTTTTTCTGGTTTCTTTGGCACAAGCAAGTGCCACGAGACTTGCGTCGTAAATTATGGCTGGGTTTGGGGTTGGGTTTCGCGCAAGGCGCACTGGGCTGGTACATGGTCCAGAGCGGTTTGAGCAAGCTGGTCTATGTTAGCCCGTATAGGTTGGCAGCGCATCTGGCATTGGCCCTAATCATCTATACCTATCTACTTTGGCTGGCACTTGACCTTTCTGACAAAAAATACGGCACAAACAAAACGCACCGACATGGCTACGTGGTTTTGGCCGGCCTAACGGTCACCATTGTCTGGGGCGCTTTCGTTGCCGGCCATAAGGCCGGTTGGGCATACAATACCTTTCCGCTGATGAATGGCGCCTTGCTACCATCGGAAGCCTGGAACCTGCAGCCGCTCTGGCACAATTTTTTTGCCAACACGGCCATGGTACAATTTTGCCATCGTTGGCTGGCTATCGGGACGGCAGCGCTCATCCTTGCCTGGGCATGGCGTCTGATGCGCGCCTGGCAACCCCGTCGTCTGGTCGGGTTGCTAGGCGGCATGGTCATGCTTCAGGTGACATTAGGCATTACCACCCTACTCTTGGGCGTGCCGGCCTGGTTGGGGGCTTTGCACCAGGCCGGCGCCATCCTTCTGCTGACGAGCGTCATACTCAACCTCCATGCCTTGCTGCCACCCCAAAAGCCTCGTTCCATTTAGGTGCCGACTGGGCTAGCTTTTGTTAGCTACAACAAGGATTAAGCTATGGCCGATACGCCCGTTCAAGTCATACCGACCACGTCGACCTCGCCAGGAGCCACGCCAGCGATACACCGTCTGCGCTATACTGGCGCCGGCTCCAAGCTATTCGGCATTTGGATTACCAACTGGCTGCTCACGATCGTCACCCTCGGCGTCTATCATTTTTGGGGCAAGACTAAAATCCGTCGCTATTTTCATGAAAATATCTTGTTTCAGGAAGAACCATTTGCCTATCTCGGCACCGGCCGCGAACTCTTCATCAGTGCCCTAAAATTCGTGGGCTTCTTCGTGCTGCCCTTTGCCCTGCTACTGGCCGCTGTGACCTTCCTGTTCCAGAACCAGATCGTCGTGATCGCCGTGCCAATTCTATATGCTGTGGCGTTTTATTGCCTGCGGCTCTATGCCCAGCTTTCTGGCATGCGCTATCGCGCCAATCGCATGAGCTGGCGTGGCATCCGCTTCGCGCTCAAGGTGCGGAGAAGCGAATATTTAAAACTGCTCATCACGATCGGGTTATTGAACATCGTGACATTGGGGCTATACCGGCCCTACGGCGAATACCGGATGCTAAACTTGCTGCTCAACAATCTGGCTTACGGCAACCTGCATTTCGTTTATCAAGGCGACAAGAGTGAACTAACGGGACGTTACTGGCTAAATTGGTTGCTCGTGCCATTCACTTTTGGTCTGTCACTGATGTGGTATCAGGCGCGTCTGCAACGTCACATCGCCAAATCCACACGTCTCGACGTTATGGAATTTCGTTATAACATCACCGGCGGCCAGCTATTCTGGCTAGCATTCAGCAATGTGCTGATGGTGTCGGTCAGTTTTGGACTTCTGGGCGCTTACGCGCTGCAGCGCCGACTGCAACTGTTCATTGACACGTTGAAAATCCGCAATGTTCCGGATTTCAAAGCCATCAAGAAGACGGAAAAGAGCGCCGATGACCAGGGTGGCAGTGCCGACTATCTTGGTGCTGATGAGGATTTCGGTTTCTGATGTTCACGGCCACTGAAAGCAACGGCTACTACCTAGATGGCGAAACGCCAAACCCCAGCCCTGTCCGTATTAGCCTGTTGGAAACCAGCCTCCGCTTCACGGATATAAGCACGCAAAAATCTCAGACCTGGGAATTTCCTGGCATTGATTGGGAGCACAGCCGATTATTAAACGGCCAGCTGCGCTTGAAATATAAAGAGCATGACCATTGGTTGGTTGCCACCGCGCCTGCCCTGGTGGCTGAGATCGAGGCCGAGCGCAAGCATTGGCTGAAACGCCATTTCTGGTCGGCACGACCTGATGCCAAGCTGGCGCTGCAGGCCTGTCTGTTAACTGTCTTACTGTTTGGCTCGTTGTGGTTGGGTTGGCCAATGCTGACCAAACCAGTGGCGCGAATGATTCCTCAGGCCACACGCGAAAATCTCGCCGATGCCGCACAAGGCATGATGGGCATGAGCGACGCATGTTATTCAGTTGAGGGCGAGGCAGCAATGCAGCGTCTGACGCAGCGGTTGACCGCCAAGCGGCCCGATTTGCGCCACATCAAAATCATCGCGGTACAAAGTCAGATGGTCAACGCTCTAACG
Source organism: uncultured Rhodospirillales bacterium (assembly GCA_964403435.1). Classification (GTDB taxonomy): domain Bacteria; phylum Pseudomonadota; class Alphaproteobacteria; order UBA9219; family RFNS01; genus JAGOHT01. The sequence continues at coordinate 10,134 of CAYOGS010000027.1, forward strand.
CTTGCCAATGACAGTATTCTAGTGACCAGCGCCATTTTACAGCAAGCCGCCAGCCCGGATGAGTTGGCCGGGGTAATGGCCCATGAATTCGGCCATGTTGCGCACCAGCATGTCTTGCGCGGCTTTTTAGGACAAGCGACAGTTGGCATCGTGCTGTCTTTGATCACCGGTGCACACGGCATGGAAGTTGACTATATCAATCGCTTCGCCGGCACCGCCCACACGCGTGCCTTTGAGTCTGAAGCTGATCAGACCGGCATCGCTTTGCTGCGCGATGCCCGCATTTCCAGCCACGGCCTGGCTGCGTTCTTTGCGCGCATCGCCAAAATGGAGGGCTCAAGCACCCGCTTCACAAAGTATTTCACTTCCCATCCCCCGACAGCGGAGCGCGAAGTACTGATGCGGCAAACCCAAATCGACAACGCGACACCTGCCATGGATTTACGGGACTGGCGTGCCGTCAAGGAGATGTGCAACAGCAAATCAGACGCTGATGGCACCGGAATCGGCCCCGCATATCATCACCAAGAGCAATCAGACGAACCGGAAGCATTGCCAAATCAAGAGACTGAAACGGTACAGCAACCGGAGACGGAAGAAACACCGCAACCCTATATGGATGATGACGCGCCCGAACCGGACGAGACGATCATGCCACCACCAGACCCTGATAAACCGCGAGACTTATAACCATGACCCCGGCCCCTATCATCATGTCCTATCGCGGCGTGGAGCCGAAGATTGACCCGCGCGCCTTCATTGCGCCCGGCACGACCATCATCGGCGATGTGGTGATCGGTGCAGAGACCAATATCTGGCCAGGCTGCGTGCTGCGCGGCGATGTCAACATCATCCGGATTGGTGCGCGTACCAACATACAGGACGGCACGGTGGTGCATGTCACTTATGGCGGGCAAGGCACACACATTGGATCAGATGTAACCATCGGCCATATGGTGCTGCTGCATGACTGCACGATTGAAGATCGCGCGTTCATCGGCATGAAATCCTGCATCATGGACAAAGCGAAAGTTGCTACGCACGCGATGCTGGCGGCTGGCAGCCTGCTCACCAACAACAAAATCGTGCCCACCGGCCAGCTATGGTCCGGCAGTCCGGCAAAATATTGGCGCGACTTACACCCTGATGAGATCGCAGAAATTGACGCCCGCGCCACCCATTATGTCCAGCTGGCGCAGAGCTATGGCTGAATAACTCAGGTCTGCTCTCGTTACGGCTCAGTCGGGTGTCACCAGGGCATGAACAGGCAGCTATTCTGCCTGTTTGGTATTAGTGACTTTGGTATCCGTCTGATGCAACATTTTTGCCAGCAGCACTTGCACTAGACCAGCTCCCTCTCCGGCCGCCCCGGCAGCGCCTGCGACCTGAATATCAGGCGTAATTTTCAAGCCAGCCGCTGAAATTGCCTTAATGACTTCAACAGTGGTCACCCCTTGAGCAGTCAGGGCATTGACCTGATCATGATAGGCTTTGGCCTGCGCTTCACCCTTGGCTTGAATGATTGAAGCTTCAGCGTCGCCGATTTGTTGGGTCTTAGCAGCTTCCGCTTCAGCCAACATACGCACCCTCGCCGCATCGCCACGGGCGCGTTCTTCGATCTGTCTGGCTTCATATTGCGCGACTTTGATACCAGTTTCCGCCGTCACGATTTTGGCCTGCGAATCCGCTTCTGTCTTGGTTTTTTCAAACTCGATGCGACGCATTTCCGCCTGTTGCTTGGCGTCATACATAGACTTCTCTTGCTCAGCGAGATTTTTCTGTTGCGTCGTCTGCATAAGTTGCTCAGGCAGATGGATATTTGTGACCATCACCGAGACGATGTCTACGCGATAGCGTTCCAAATCGGCACGCACTGCTTCTTCCGCAGCTTTTTGTTCCTCCGCTCGGTTCTGCTGATAGGCAATAGCAGGAGAATGCGCGACTTGAGCACGGAAAATACCATCTATCTGGGGATGAATGACATTGTTCTCGAGTTGCGTGATGGAGCCAATCTTCTGGACGACATAGGGTGCGTTTTCCGGTAAAATGCGATATTGGCAACGCACCTCGACCTGCATCGGAAAACCATCATTCGAGACGACCTGAAACGGATCGAAGTTGGCTGACCAGTTCTGCGAACCGCGCTCCGCGCTCCATTCCACCGACCGCGTAACCGTCGGAATAACAATCACGGAATAAGCCAGCGGGTTGATGTTATAAGCGCCAGGTCCGATGACTTCGCTCTGGATGCCACGAAAGCCTTTCGGCACCACATGTTTGGTGCGCCCTTTGTCATCGGAGGCGTCCTCGGTACCGAGACTCTTGGCAAGGAAATCCGATGGATCAGAGCCGATGTTTGAGATCAGCACACCGACTTCACCC
>CAYOGS010000028.1:0-12433 GCA_964403435.1 uncultured Rhodospirillales bacterium
GTGCGATACAGGCCCACGCCTTGCGCGCCAGTCGTGTCCAGATGCGCGAAATCGATATCCAGGCCGCAATTGAGCAGCAGGTCAACCGGCATACCGTCGGCGGTGACATCCGGAAGCGCGCGCAGCGCCGCAGTTTCCGTCTGGCGGCGTTGTGCCAGCGCTTGGTGGCGGGTGAAATGCTCCTGAATATCCTCGCTCGGGCGAATATAGACGGTGCCGCTGTCGCCATCCATGATGAGCGTGTCCAGCGGTTCAAGCCGATTCAGGATGCCTTCGCACTGGCCGATGACGGGAATATCCAGCGCCTTGGCAATGATGGCAACATGGCTGGCCATGGTGCCGGATTCCAAAATCAAGCCGCGCAATTTCTTGCGGTCGTAATCCAACAATTCGGCAGGGCCGAGAGTGCGGGCGATGAGAATGGCGTCATCAGGCAGTGTGGCCGCCGCCGTGGCGCTACGGCCGGTCAGATGGTGCTGCAACCGGTCCACCATATCGTCAAAATCTGCCAGCTTTTCCCTGATCATGCTGTCAGCGGCCTGGCCGAAGCGGGCGCGATAATCGTTCTGCACTTTCTGCACGGCGGCTTCGGCCGTCAGACCCTGCCGAATGGCGTCTTGCAATTTTCCTAGCCAGCCACGATCGGCCGCCATTAGCCTGTAGGCGTCAAAAATCTCTAGCGTTTCGCTGGCTTTTTCCATCTGCGGCAGCGCCAGAAGCGCGTCGATCTCGGCAATCAGCGCCGCTACCGCTTTGTCGAGCCGTTTCTGTTCAGCCTCCGGGTTATCCGCCACCATTTCACGCAGTGTCAGCTGCGGCCGATGCAACACGGCACGGCCAGCCGCCATGCCCGTGTTCAGCCCCAGCCCATCCAACTGAGTCGGGCGCAAGGCGGGGTCACCAGCCGAGACATTCTCGCTACTCGGCACCAGATCGCTGAGGGCAATCATTTCCGCGATGACCATGGCCACTGTTTCCAGGAGCTCTATGGCGTCTTCGGTATAATGACGTTTGTCCTTGTGCTGAATGGCCAGTACGCCCCGCACGCGACCACCGCGCAAAATCGGCACGCCCATCATGGATTGAAACGGGTCTTCGCCGGTTTCCGGCCTATAGGCGAAACTTGGATGCGCGCGCGCATTGGCCAACGCCAGCGGTTGGGATTGGGCCGCGATGGAGCCGACGATACCTTCGCCCACGCGCAGTCGGGTGACGTTCACCGCTTCCTGTCGCAGCCCTTGTGTGGCGAAGAGTTCCAGCACTTCGCCCGCGCGCATCACATAACAGGAGCAGACATCCGCGCCCAATTCAGCCGCGATGAGCATGACAATTTTCCGTAAACGCGCCCGCGCATCGCCGCTGCCGGCCATCACATCGCGCAGCCTCTTAAGCAGGCGCCGGCCGGGCGTACCGGCCGGTGCGGGCAGGGGCTGTGCGCTGTTCACGCCATCTCGCCGTGGCGGGCGGTCAGCGCGGCCTCGGCCTGCGCCACCAATTCAGCAATGATGGTGGCGACGGGTTGAATGTCCTTCACCATGCCGACGCTCTGACCTGCCATCAGTGATCCGTTTTCCACATCGCCATCGATGACCGCGCGGCGCAGCGCGCCCGCCCAGAAATGTTCGATCTCGAGCTGCGCCGCTTCCTTAGTTAGTTCGCCGGCATCAAAACGAGCGATGACGTGCTGTTGCTTGGTAACAAAGTCGCTTGTGCCCTGGTTGGTGAGCGCGCGCACTGGTATAACGGGAAAGCGTGCGTCGATCTGTATGGAAGGCATGGCGTCGCGCGATGCGGCACGGATGAAGGCCTGCTTGAATTTGGGGTGAGCGATAGATTCAGTGGCACATACAAAGCGCGTGCCCAGCTGCGCGCCGGCGGCACCCATTTCGAGATAGGAGAGAATGGCCTCGCCGCGACCGATGCCACCTGCCACGAACACCGGCACTTCGCGGATTTCCGGCAGCACTTCCTGCGCCAGCACTGAGGTGCTGACCGGGCCGATATGGCCGCCGGCCTCATGCCCTTCAATAATCAGTGCGTCGGCGCCCAGCTTGATCAGGCGTTTGCCCAGGGACAAAGCAGGTGTAAAGCAGATCACCCGGCGCCCTGCCGCCTTGATAGTGCTGATCGTGGCCGCTGTCGGCACTCCGCCCGCCAGAACGATATGCTGCACACCGTGCGCAATACAAACTTCTACAAGCGCATCAAGCTGCGGATGCATGGTGATGAGGTTGACGCCAAACGGCTGTTTGGTCAGCGCCTGCGTCGCCGTGATCTCCTTGCCCAACAATTCCGGCGTCATGGAGCCGCAAGCCAGCACACCAAAAGCGCCGGCGTTAGAAAGCGCCGAAACCAGATGATGCTCGGACACCCATGTCATCGCACCGCCCATGATGGCCGTGCGCGTGCCGAGAAAATCCGTCCCGTGTTGCCACAGACGGGCGAGTTGCCGTGCGGCGACGGTCATGTCTGGTCTAATCCGTAGGCCGCGTGCAGGGCGCGCAGCGCCAGCTCGGTATATTCCTCGCCGATCAGGACGCTGGTCTTGATCTCAGAGGTCGAGATGACCTGGATATTGATGCCCTTATCGGCCAGCGCCTTAAACATGGTGGCCGCCACGCCAGCATGGCTGCGCATGCCGATACCGACGATGGAAACCTTGACCACATTCGGGTCAGATTGGAGCTTTACGAAACCAAGTTCTTTCTGCTGCTTATGCAGAACCTCAGTGGCGCGCGCCAGGTCGCCGCGCGTCACGCTGAAGGTAATATCGGTGCTTTTGCTGTCTGGCGACGCAGTCTGCACGATCATGTCCACATTAATGCCCACTTCCGCCAGTGGGCTGAACACCGCTGCCGCTACCCCCGGACGATCGGGTATGTTGGTTAGCGAGAGACGGGCTTCGTCGCGGCTATGCGCCAGGCCGGTGATCAGTTGCGATTCCATGGAGATATCCTCATCAGTCATTAGGGTTCCAGGCAGTGCGCTGCCGATATCGTTGCCGAAGGTGGATAGCACTTGTACCGGCACGCGGTAGCGCATGGCCAATTCCACCGAGCGCGTCTGCAGCACCTTGGCGCCGAGGGATGCCAATTCCAACATTTCCTCATAACTGATGCGTGCCAGCTTGCGGGCTTTGGGCACGATACGCGGGTCGCTCGTATAGACGCCATCCACGTCCGTATAAATGTCGCAGCGGTTGGCCTTCAGCGCGGCGGCTAAGGCGACGGCCGAGGTATCGGAACCGCCGCGTCCCAAGGTGGTGATGCGCCCTTCCGGACTAATACCCTGGAAACCGGCCATCACAGGAATTACCCCTTCAGCGAGAGTAGCCAGCAGTTCCTCGGTCAAAATTTGTTCGATGCGCGCCTTGCCGTGGCTGTTGTCGCTCCGCAGCGGCACTTGCCAGCCTTGCCAGGAACGAGCCCGCAGCCCACGCTGTTGCAACGCCAGCGCCATCAAGCCGCTAGTCACCTGCTCCCCTGAAGCGACGACGGCATCGCATTCCTGAGGGTCAGCCAGCGGAGAGACTGACCGGCACAGGCTGATGAGATGGTCGGTCTGGCCAGACATGGCAGAGACAACCACGGCAACGCGGTGCCCTTGCTTGGCTTCTGCAGCGACCTTGGCGGCGGCGTTTTTGATGCGTTCGACGTCGCCGACCGACGTGCCGCCGAATTTTAGAACCAGTAAAGCCATACTGCTAACGACCCTTTCTTCTGCATGTGTTTTTAGAGCATTTTTTCTTTGTTTGCCACGGGATAATTGCGGTATTTTAATGTGGTTTCGCTGAAAGGAAAAATCCCTTATGTCCAAAGCTAGCCCGGTCGTGCAACAGCCCTCGGTTCTGCCAAGAGAAATCGCACAATTCGAGGCGCTGGCGGCGGAGTGGTGGGATCCGGCTGGGCGTATGGCGCCGTTGCTGCGTATGAATCCGGCGCGCCTGGCTTTCATCCTAGACGCCGCCAGGACACACTGGCGGCAAAACCAAGGGGCTCCGTTGGAAGGAATGGACGTGCTTGATCTGGGCTGCGGTGCCGGCTTGCTCAGCGAGCCACTTGCGCGCCTAGGTGCACGAGTGACGGGCGTGGATGCCGCGCCTGCTTTGCTAAAGGCAGCGCGCTTACATGCGTTGCGGCAAGGGTTGGCGATCAACTACCGAGAAGGTAGCGTGGAAACGTTAGCGGCTTCGCCAACACGCTACGATTTGGTCTGCGCACTGGAGATTATCGAGCATGTCGCCGATCCAGCTGCCTTTGTTGCCGCCGCAGCTGGGTTAGTGCGGCCAGGCGGGATGATTGTGTTTTCCACCCTCAGCCGCACCTGGAAAAGTTTTGCCCTCGGTATCGTTGCGGCTGAACATCTGTTGCGCTGGGTGCAGCCTGGCACGCATCATTGGGAAAAATTCGTGACGCCTTCTGAACTGGCCGGGTGGTTGCGTGGTGTGAACTTTCGGATACAGAGCCTGAGCGGTGTGGTCTTTGACGTGCAAACCCAGGATTTTATTTTGCGAGATGACAAGTTGGACGTGAACTACCTGTTGGCGGCGGTGTAGGACGCCTGGGCATGCTGTCTGTGGAGGTCTTCTGCGTCAGTTGCCTGGCCTCGCTCAGATCGAAATTACGGCCGACCAGGTCGGGAAAGCGGGCGCCCAGGTCATCAATAGCCGCGACGAGATTGGTTAAACGGGGTAGCAGCGGACGCTGACGCGAAGTTTGCTCGCCGCGCGTGGCGGCGACCGTCTCATGCACGATGCGCTGCAGCCGCCGCTCAGGCGTGGCGCCATATATAATTTGCTTTAATTCTTGCTTGCTGCGCGCCACACGCTGGCGGTATTGGCCGATTTCCTTGTCCAACACCTCATGCAAAGTCGGCTGGTGCATGCTGTTCTTATCCCCGCAGAGTGAGAGGATAAGGTTATCAAGCGGATCTGCCGACTGTAGGTTTGCTGGCTTGGAGGCCGCCGAACGGCTCGGCATTACGCCTGTCAACACCTCCACCATCGTCGTGCAGCTCGAAGCCTCGCGCAGATGCGTCCGCAATTGCGTGACTGTCTCGTCAACCAGATAAGCGAGTTCGCTATGGCGCATCATCAATCAAGCTTGTTGATGCCGCCATGATGTCGCCGCACCTCTTGCAGAAGCTTTAATCTGGCAACCCAAAATACATAAGAACATGTGCGGAATAATGGTGAAGAGCCGTCAACCTTACCCCGACATAAACCATTTCCGCCGTATTTACTTTGGCAGCGCAAAGGCGCGGTCATGCTGAAGCGACGGCAGCATACGGTGAACGCGCGCGACATCATCCAAATTAAGGTCAGCATAGATGATCGTCGGCTCATCGCCGGCTTCAGCCAAAACGCTGCCCCAGGGGTCAACGATCAGGCTGTGGCCAAATGTGCGGCGGCCGCCTTCATGCGTACCGCATTGCGCTGGCGCCAGGATGAAGCATCCGGTCTCGATAGCGCGGGCGCGCAGCAGGCTATGCCAGTGCGCCTGTCCGGTCGGCACCGTGAAGGCAGCAGGTACAGTGATGATGGCGGCGCCAGCCTGTGCTAAGACGCGATAGAGCTGCGCGAAACGCACATCGTAGCAAATCGTCAGGCCGAGTTTACCGAATGGTGTTGTGGCCAGTATGGCTTGACTGCCGGGAGCGACGAGATCGGATTCGCGGTAGGTTTCGCCGCCGCTCAGGCTAGCGTCGAACAAATGAATTTTGTCATAGTGTGCCGCTATGTTGCCGTCCGGTGCAAAGAGGTAGGAACGGTTATTGTGCAAACCGTCGGCTCGCTTGATAGTCAGGCTGCCGCACATCAGCCAGACTCCATGGTGTCGTGCTTGCGCGGCAAAAAATGGCAAAGCGGGATGTTCTTTTTCCGTTTTGGCATGCTGGCACTTGAGTGCGTCATCGCCACCGATAAACGTGACATTTTCCGGCAGTGCGATGAGTTGCGCACCTTGTCGCACGGCTTCTGCCAACCGCGGTTCGAGCATTGCCAAATTGCCGCCGATGTCGGCGAGGGCATTCATTTGCAGGCAGGCGGCGCGACAGTATTGCGGCATCGGTGAATCCTATTGGGGCATGAAAAAATAGCTCATGCGAAAATGATAAAGGCAGAAGGACGGCACGTCAAAGCGCCCGTGCGAAGGCCAGCGCGCGAATGTCGTCCGCCTTGACCCTCTGCATATCCTGGCAGCTCACATTTTTGGGGGTTCTGGTCGTCATCACCGCTTCAACCAGGCTTTGCATCTGTCGAGTTGCGCGCGCGGCGCGGTAGGGATTTGGGTGTGAAAGCACCGTGCATATTGCGGCGGTTTGTGGCGGCCAATCACCAGCTTCGGCACGCGACGCAGCATATGTAGTATGGCTATGGATAGAGCCATCAGGAGCGCCCGGCGCCAGAAAACCTAGCCGGAATACGCCGTCAAGTTATTCAAGGCACCAGCTCGATGCGTTATGTCTACATGCCTTTGATCCCAGCACCAGCAGGCGGCAAGCTACGTCAAAGGCCTGTACCGATCGTGGCCTAGCTGAAGGTGGCGGGTTGGCTGGGCATTTCGGGCCGGGAAGGGGGCGTATTTTCTACTCAGACGACACGCCGTAGCACGAACGACAGAGTACGCCAAGGAAGGAAAAGAGTTGCAAATGCGGCGCACAAATGAAAGTTGCCTGCCTTAGTCAAAAGCGAGTTGCAGCGCCGGCAGGGCGGCGGCTACTGCGCGTTCCAGACTCCGACCGTCAGGTGATTTCCATTGGCTTCAGCAATTGTGCTGAGATCTGGCTTGGCTTATAGGATGAGGCGGAATGCAAACGAACAGCCCACTTATTTTTGACCGCCGCCTGTGGCGTCTTCGCCGCGAGCGCGCCGTGGCCGGTCTGGCTGCGCATGATTTTCTCTACTGTATCGCTGCGGAACAATTGCTGGAGCGTCGCGCTGATACCAGCCGGCAATTGCCGCGTGTCCTCACGCTTGGATGCTGGGAAGGTCTGATCGTGCCGACTCTGCGTGCCACCGGTGCGCATGTGACCGCAAGCGATATAACAGCTGCCGCTCTGCCGCCAGTTGCTCCTGCCGTGGTACTGGATGAGGAATGGCTTCCATTCGCGCCGAGGAGCTTTGACTGCATCATCAGCAACCTCACTTTGCAAGCCGTCAATGACCTGCCGGGCGCACTGGTACAATGTCGTCAGGCCTTGGGGCCTGATGGATTGTTTCTCGCCGCTTTGCTAGGTGGGGCGACTTTGACGGAGTTGCGCCAAGCACTATATCTCGCGGAACAGTCGGTGCTGGGTGGCGTCAGTCCGCGGGTAGCGCCCAATATCGGATTGGACAGCGCCGCCGCTCTGCTGCAGCGGGCAGGCTTCGCGCTGCCAGTGGCTGACAGTCAGCTGGTGCAGGTGCGCTACCCACACGCTTTGGCATTGCTCCGGGATCTGCGCGGGATGGGGTTGACGAGCATCCTCTTGGACAGAGCACCACGACCACCGACGCGCCAGCTTTTTGCCCGCATGGCAGAAATCTATGCCGATCGGTTCTCCGCGCCGGATAGTGGGATTTTAGCAAGTTTTGAAATAATATTCCTGCATGGCTGGGCCCCGCCGCCGCCTTAAACCAAACATTAAGCAGGTCTTAAGCGGCATCAGCGAAATTAAGCGTAATGCCGAAAATACGCCCGGAACCCGCACTCTCACTACTTCGCCCGCCAGCGCCGCTCTGGCGGGTGACGCTAGCGCTTGCCTCGGTCATTCTTGCCGGCGTTGGTCTGTCCTTCGTTGTTTTCTTCTACACCAACACACAGGTCAATCTCGCTGTGGCACGGCAGATCGAGCGGCCGGTGGTTAAGGTCATCGCACAAATCCAGGGTCAGGTGAACGCGGCCTACGATCTTTTGCGGTCGCTCCAGCAAGTCGTACGCATGTCGCCGCAAGCCAGCGGCGAAGTGTTGGGCGGCTTCACCAGCGCTGTCAACCAGACCCAGGTCGCGTATGCCGGTGTCTATATGGTGGAGATGTCGACCGGACAAGATGATCGGCGCAAGGTGCTGTCGGCCGTCGACAAGCTACCGCTGCCGCACCGGTTGAAGGAGTTGGAGAGTGGCCTGGCCGGGTTGCTGGAGGGCGCCGCGCGCTCCGATAAAATCGTCAGTGGCATGTGGAATACTGGTGACAAGAACTTTCTGATGCTGGTGGGGCGTTGCCACGATGACAAGCCCGACTGCGTTTTGTTGGCCAGCCTGGCACTGCCTGACATGCTACAAGGCTTGGATGCGATGGTTGTCAGCCATCTCATCAATAATTACAGCATCACAGAGCAGACGGCGGAGCAGGAATGGAGCGAGCGCAACCTAAAGCCAATTTTCGCCCGGCGCACAAATCAACCGCAAGTCGGAACAATCTTCGAAAACATGGTACGCACCGATCATGTCGTGCTGCAGGATCGCGTGTGGGTTTTTCGCTATTATGCTCAGCCGGACAGAGGGAGTCAGCTGGTCTTAATTCTTCCCTATCTCGTTATCATGGTTGGCTTGGTCTTAACCGGCGTAGTCGCTATCTATGTCATCAATAATTACGAATACGAAAAGGAAGTTTATTCGCTGACTGGCTCGCTGCAGGGCAGTAACCGCCGGCTGCAGGAGCGCATAGCCGCGGAATCGGCGTTGTCGCTGGCGCAGAAGGCCAGTGAGCGCAAATACCGCGCTATTTTTGAGAATGCCGGCATCGGCATCTGCCAGATCGCGCTCGATGGCAGCTGGCTTGCGGCCAACCCGCGCATGGCGCAGATTCTGGGCTATAGAGACGCGGAAGAAGTCCTGCGACTGCAGCCCGACAAACAGGACTTGCTCTTCATAAACGCGTCCGCTCGACAAAGCTTTCTGGCCGGCCTTGATCGCCAGGGGCAGACGGACACTGAGGTCGCCGTACGCCACCGTGACGGCTCGACGATCTGGGTGAATATGCGCGGACATGTGGTGCGCGACGCCGAGGACGCCCCACTCTATTACGAATGCACGATGTATGACGTGACGCAACGACGTCAGTCGGAATTAGCACTGCGCACGGCTAAGGAACAAGCGGATATGGCCAATCGCAGTAAATCAGAATTTTTGGCCAACATGAGCCACGAGTTGCGTACGCCACTCAACGCCATCATCGGCTTTTCGGAAATCATTAAGGATCAGCTGCTCGGTACCGAAGGCACACCACAGTATATCGAATACGCCAAGGATATTCATGATAGCGGGGCGCTGCTGCTCTCGCTCATCAACGACATTCTGGATATGTCGAAGATCGAGGCGGGCAAGCGTAATCTGTCCGAAACTTCACTCGATATTGAACGTATGGCTCAATCCTGCATCCGCCTGGTCGCCGTGCGCGCAAAAGCGGGTGGTGTTCACCTCACCCATAATATACCGGCCAATCTGCCGCCCCTGCGCGCGGAGGAACGCGCTATCAAGCAGGTGTTGGTCAATTTGCTCACCAACGCCATCAAATTCACGCCCGAAGGCGGTATCGTGACCATTAAAGCCAGCGTTGATCCGTTCGGGCGCCTGGGAGTCGGTGTAGAGGATACCGGCATTGGCATTGCGGCAGCGGATATTCCGATCGCTATGGCGCCGTTCGGTCAGATCGAAAGCGTGATGAGTCGCAAGACCCAGGGCACCGGTCTTGGGTTGCCGCTCACCAAAGCGCTGGTCGAGCTCCATGGTGGTGAATTGAAGATCGTCAGTGCTGTCGGCCAAGGCACCACGGTCACCGCGATCTTCCCTGCCGAGCGCGTTCTCGGCCGTGTGGCATGACAGGTAATAACCGCAAAAGCTTAATGACCGTGCTGTTTCAACCATGATTGCATCTGCGCAATCTCGGTCGTCTGTGCAGTGATAATACCATTGGCTAGTTTTTGCAGTTCTGGGTCTTTGCCATAAGTCAGCAGCACTTTGGCCATATCGATGGCGCCTTGATGGTGAGGTATCATACCGCGCACAAAATCCACATCTGCGTTGCCAGTGAAATCAATCGCCATGTCCTTGTGCATCGTGGCGTTGGCATCCATAAAATTTCTGGTCGAGGGGGAGGCATCAGCCGGTATGGCCATTACGTGATGGTCTTTTGCCCCTGCCGCGCGTTTGCCGGAGGTTGAGTGGCCATTATCATCAAGACAGGCCAGCGCCGGCATAGCGGTAGCCATGAGTGCTGCGAAAACACAGGTGGGAATAAAACGAGGCACGGGGCACACCTTGCACAAGAGGTTGACTCTGCATCATGCTAACGTAATAGGTAATGTCAGACAAGCCACCGATGACGATGATTTGCCGCAGCCGATGATTGAATGGGAAGATAGTGCCGTCATTCTCTCCGCCCGCCCGCATGGCGAGCAGGCGACGATCGTCAATGCCTTGTCGGCGCAGCACGGGCGTTACGCTGGATTGTTGCCCGGCGGCCAAACGCCGCGTTGGCAGCCCTTGTTGCAGCCAGGCAATCCAGTCCGAGCGCGCTGGCGGGCGCGGTTGCCGGAGCACCTCGGTCACTATCAGTTTGAGGGCGCCGGCGCTGGCGCCGCGCGCTGGTTGTCTGAACCTTGGGTGCTGGCGGTCATCGATAGCGCCTGCAGCGTCGCGGAAAAGGCTTTGCCGGAACGGCAGCCGCAGCCGCTGATTTATGACGGTTTGTGCCATTTACTGCTGCTGGAGGACGCGGACTTGTTCGGCGCCGCCTATGTGCAGTGGGAACTCGGTTTGTTGGCGGCCTTGGGATACGGGTTGGATCTAACCGTTTGCGCCGTCACACAACGTGCCGAGGATTTGTTTTATGTCAGCCCGCGCACCGGCCGCGCTGTCAGCCGCGCCGCCGGCACTGCCTATCATGATAAATTATTGCCGCTGCCGGGTTTTTTGCGTGGTGAGCTGGATTGGTCGCCTGCCGCCGTGCGGCAAGGGCTCCAACTCACGGCGCATTTTTTGGCGCGGCGCGTCTTCCATCTCACGGCGTCACGTCATGCGGCGGATTGGCACGATTGTCTGCCTGCCGCCCGTCGCCGTCTAATGGAGGCATCTGGTGCCGCCATTACGGCAAGCCAAGCGGCTTGAAGGCTCGAGACTGAAAGGAATGGGATACTGGACATTTATTGTGCCACATGCCATGCCTGGCCATGTCAAAAAGCGCCACGGCAACGTCAGACCGGCAGGTTTTCTGCCTAGATATTGAAGCTTCGTCACTAGGCGCGCGCAGCTTCCCGATTGAAGTTGCTGTAACAGACATTGCGACTGCGGAAACCCAGTCCTGGCTTATCCGACCGACGATAGAATGGTTAAAATCAGGCGACTGGTCGGATGGAGCACAGGCAGTCCATGGTATAACGAAGTCTGAATTGATTAAAAACGGCCTTCCCGTCCGGCAGGTCGTGCGTGAGCTGACGGCCAGAGTTAATGCGGCGGTCGTCCTTTCGGATGAGCAAAAGTATGACCAGGACTGGCTGAATAAACTATTTTTAGCGGCCGATAAGATTAAGGTTACCCCGACTCTGGCATATTTTCGTGAATATGCACATGAACTTGCCCATCGCCGTCAGCCAGGCGAGGAAGCCGGGCAGGCTATCTGGGTGGCGACGATCGCGGCAAAAGAAATATTCCCGCAGCGGCATCGTGCGGGCCCAGATGCCAGCCGTAACGCCGAAATCCTCCGTCAGCTTGCTGGCGCGCCTTAATTTCCCTTCAGTTCGATCAATGATAGTGAAACTAATTTTGTGCAATAAACTTTACAGTCTTGGGCAAAATTAGTTAGCCTAAAGCGTCTGCCCGAATAAGCGGGACAGGGGTATTTTGAGCGAGCACCGCGTGACGGTATCCGAGCAGAAATTTGCCAACGCGATTTTCGTGCTGTCTCAGCGCGCGCCCCAATATACGCCGGAGCAAACCCAAGAACGTTTCCAAGAAATGGCTGACGCTTACGCCAGCGCCGAATTGGACGGCGCGCCGCCTATGCCAGAGGATATTCGCAACGCGCTGATGTTGCTGGCTGCCGGAAAAATCAACCAGGACGAATATGTGACGCTATGTCAAAACGCTCGTTATTCTTAGATTCCGCGCGTGAGCACGGGCAGCCCGTTGGCGCTGGATTTGCGCCAGCACCAACGGTTGAGCAGCTTCTGGGGCTGCCTCCGGTCAAACCACCGCCTGCTGATAAGCCTTATCTGGATAATAGACTGGGTGTGAGCGACCTCAGCGCGCTTGTGCCTATGGAGGCCGCCATTACGGCGAGCACCATTCCTCAGGCCCTGGCGCGTATGCGGAATCGTTCAAGCTGGGGCTTAAAAGAATTGCGCCTCATCCACGCCACGATTTTCAGGCCGATTTATCCCTGGGCGGGTAAAATCAGGCAATCGGACATTGCCAAGAATGGTGATGTTTTTGAGAGTTTTTCGGTGATTCCCAAG
>CAYOGS010000029.1:0-12346 GCA_964403435.1 uncultured Rhodospirillales bacterium
GTACTGATCCGGCAGCAGACGCTGAAACGGCACCACGTTTCCGACTTGGCTATGCGCTAAATGATATCACCGTCGAGCAGCAGTGCGACAATAAGAAGTCATTGAAGTCACTCATCGTTAGCAGAGATTTCAAAGATGGAGCGACTGAGATGCCCTGGATCGGCGATATGGTGTTCGATCGGCAAGCCGATGGCAGCTATGCTCTGCTGATTGAAGGTAAAGACATGTTTTTGAGTTTCAGCGAAAAATCTAAACCCGACCCGATAGCGCGTGGCACGGCGCGGCTGACGGGCAAAGGCCCCTTGTATGTTGACCGCATGCCGCCCGATGGTCTGCGCAATATCAACAACTATTTTCTGATTTCCAATGACGGCTTCTTTCGTATCGGGGAACATTGGCGAGAGAATGGCCGTCTTGCAGCTTATGTGGTCGAGGTCACGGATTTGACCAAATTCTTTGCGAAGGGCGATGCCTTAGCCAGAGTAAGTTGGTATGCCCCGGATCAGGAATTAGCCATGACCTGGTATCAACGTACAAAAAGTGGAAAATGCTCGGATACCCTTGGCAACTCAGAGAGACTGAAATTTTATCCCACCGTGCCTGGTGTGTGGAGAGGCCAGACATCGGGCGAACAATCCAAAGAACGCGCCTGCGTGGCGCCGGTGATTAGGCTCGATACCTGCGAACAAGTACGCTGCCTGCAATGGAACGATACGATGCACTACCCCAACCCCGAGACCTATCTGACGGCCGATGAAGCGAAAGCCCGGGAACTTTGGGCAAAAGTAACGAAATGGACGCGCTCCAGCACCGGTCTTCAATATGATCCGGACACTTATAGCGAAGAAATCGTGACCGGCAGCGACAGCCCCTATCCGTTCGGCGAATGTGGACTGGAAGGCTGCGAGGCAAAGCGCAACCGCGAACTGACGGATGATTTCTTCCGCGATATCTGGAGTAAATAACCGCTCACGTCAAACCAGAGGCGATGTTGCTGCCGTCCGCGGCTGCGTCAGCGCGGCGCGTACACCAGAGAATATAGGGCACCAAGAGGTTGCGCACCGGCCAGATATTGACAGGTCGCAAACGGAACGGCGCGAACAACGCCAGCAAGGTATCGTCGCCACCAATCGCGTTGGCAATCGCCTCGCCGCCCAATGCCGTTGTCGCTAGCCCCTGGCCGCCATGACCGGTGCTGAAATACAAGTCCGGCGCCATCTGGCCAATCATGGGCATATAATCTCGCCCATAACCAATGGCCCCGCTCCAGCTGCGCTCCAGTTCCACACCCGCAAGCTGCGGGAAGAGTTTGGTGATTTCATGCCGCACGATGCCGCCGATATCCGAGGGCACTTTCATCCGCACTTCACAGCCGAAGAGCAGCCGCTTGCTCTCCGCATCTTCGACGATACGGAAATAGCTCATCACGCCCCGCATGTCATAGGCACAATGGGACGATTTTATGGCCTCCAGTTCGCCGTCACGCAACGGGCGCGTCACGCCCATGAAGGTCTGCAGCGGCAGCAAGGCACGATGCAAGTGCGGTGATAGGCACTGCGCCAACGCGGTATTGCCGGCCAATACCACACGACGGCAACGCACTGAGCCATCGGCTGTTTCAGCATTATAACCCTTGGCACCACGCTGCAAACGGAGCACCGCGCTACGTTCATGCAGTGCGCCGCCAGCGCGGGTGATGGCCGACGCTAGTCCCTGCGCGTATTGGAGTGGATGCAGCTGGAAGCCGCAGGCCGCGCTGAAAATGGCGCCTTGAAATTTTTCTGACCCGAAATCCTGTCGCGTCCGTGCTTTATCCCACACGACATAATCCGTACCGAAATGCCGGTTATGAAAAACCATATACTCTTGCAGCTCCAGCGGCTTGTCCCACCAAGCGAGCTGCACGAAACCTGACGGCAGCGTTATCGGCATGACATGTTCGGCAACGCGGCGTTTGATGAGCCATTGGGCGTCAAGAGTGGCGCCAAACAAGCGCTGCGCCGCTGCCAGCCCTACTTTTTTCGTCAATGTCATGCCGTCCAAGGAAAAACCGGGGAGCACCTGGCCGCCATTGCGGCCTGAGGCAGCATAAGCGATGCGTCCAGCTTCAAGCAGGATAAAGGATTTGTTCCCGCGTTCAGCCAGGCTGGCGGCAACGCTCAAACCCGCCAGCCCGCCGCCGATGATCAGCGTGTCTGTCTCGGCCAGGCCAGAGAGCGGCTGATATTCACTGACCGATTTGAGCGTATCGGTATAATAGTTCGGTTGATAATCCATGCCGCATGATAGCACGCTGCGCTACGGAGACATCATCCCACGCCGCGACTGATTTGCGCCAGCGGCTTGTGGCACACGCACACCCGGCGCCGCGCCATAAAGCGTGTCATGCGCCTGCGCTAGATAACCGCCGATGGCGCCGACGGGGAACAGCGTGAGCTGACTTTCCGGGGGTCGTTGCCCGTCCGTGGCAGCCTGCTCGCGCTGCTTGCCAATTTCGGCGATGGCTTTGCCCGGTATGCTGCTGGCCGGGTAAACCCCTTCATCCTTGCCGAGCGAAAGCACGGCCGCACGCTTCATCTGCGCGAAATCATAAAATGCATATGAGCCGCCGGCGTCCGTTTTGTGGGTATGCACCGTGACATTGGCATCAACCGCGCCCTGCATGGCGACCTTGCGTGTCTCGCCGCCCACCGAGTGGCGCAGCAACATGCGCTGCAGTGCGGCCTCATTGATCTGCTCCGCTCCGATCGTTTGCTGCACAGTCTTGTCCATGCCGCCAGCTGCCACTCCATCCAGCATATCGCACACCGCCTTGAAGCAGTTGCTCCCCGCTGAGCAAAGTTTGCTGCCGCCAAGGTTGTTGTAGGGCCGTACCACTTGCATATCCGTTGCCGGAACCACGGTGTCATATTCCATGACGCGGATAGCACCCTTTGGTAAGCCGCCCGGCATAGCTTCATGCGCGTTACGGAATTCAGTTTCAGTGCCTTCTTTAGTTTTGGTTTCATGGGCTGTCACATAGCGCGCCGTGCCGTCCGGATAGAAGGACGGTTTGGTAGCCGGAACATAACCAGTTTCGTTCTGCCGTCCTTTGGATTCAGGCGCGGCCTTCACAGCGCTTTCGCGGCCGGCCAGTTCGCGGTCGAATTTCAGCACGTCCAACTGCTGTGGCGTTAGCTTAAATTCAATGGCAGCCAGCGGCACGTAATTGAAATTGGCGCCGCGTGTGCCGTTGTTCCAGTTGAAGGCCTTGTCAATGTCCGGAATGACCTCGCAGCCATACATAACGTCCGCGGTGTTCTTGCCTTCCAGCATACCAACACCGTCCAGCTTGGTTCTTGGGTCTTTCGTGATGCGTTGCACCTCTGCCATCGGCTTGCGGGCGTCCGGGTTGATGCCCACGATATTGGGACGCATGGCCAGATCGTCAGAATTTTCCAAGAATGTCTGCTGCGCCTCCAGCTTCTGGCCGGTCCGGCGGTCCACGATGGTTAGAAATCCATGCTGGTCGCCGGTTTCAAAACCACCAACTTGCTGACCATCTTTATAGACTGGTATCGGTTCATTTTGTGCCAGAGTGATCGCCGCCGTGCCAGCCACAGGTGCATTCTTGGCGCCATGATACAAATAGCTCCGGTATTCCGGGCTATCGGCACGCATCTTGGGCGGAATGATCCAGCTGCCTTCTGGCGTGAACAATAGTTTTTGCGCACCGGTTCGATCCGCGAAAGCCGCCATATGGGGCGCACTTTTTTGCAAAGCCTGGCGCGCGCTGGGGGAAAAATTGACGCCGGCGACCTCGCTAGTCTTGCCCGCCACGAACTCCGCGACAGTTTTGGCATCCACCTGCTGCAGTAAACCTTCAGTCACGCCGGTGTGCACATGCGTTTCAAAAAACCGGTCATATTGTGCTTTGGCTGACGGCACCTGCGGTAGCGAAGAATAATCCTGGCGTCTCGGCATAAGCTTCCCCTGCAATCACACATACACAAGCAGTCTCTTGATACTATTCTAATAATAATACTTTCACTAAACCCAAGCAGTGGCATGTGGCCGCCCTTCCCTTGCCCTTGGCGCGTGGAAATGCTTAAGTAAGTGCCGTATACCTGTCGCTTGCGGCGGGAAGAGCGTTTGAGGATGTGATGAAGCTATCCTGGCATTATTTTTCCTGGCTGTTTAGCCTGCCGTTGCTGGTGCTTGCCGTTTGTTTCGCGATCGGCAATCGTGAACCGACAATTATTAATATTTGGCCGCTGGGTTATATCACCACGGTGAAAATTTATGCGCTGGCGCTGGTGCCATTGGCCATAGGCCTGCTTTCCGGCGCCGGAATGCAATGGTTCATCGCACTGCGACACAAAATGGCGGCGCAGAAATTGGGCAAGGAAATCGCCCAGCTCAAACTTGATAACGCCAAGTTGAAAGAGCAAGTGGCTGCTGCCGGAAACGTGTCAACCGTGCCGGACAACCCCAATGAACGCAGCCGCTTCAAAATGATCGCCGGCTTGCGCGGCAAAGCCTAACACCGGGGAAATCAAGCATGCATAATCCGGTTTTTTGCGCGCTCGACACGCCTGACCTGTACGAAGCCAAACATCTCGCTAACCTGCTGGCGGGACAAATCGGCGGCGTGAAGTTGGGATTGGAATTCTTCATGGCGCAAGGTCATGCCGGTGTGGCGCACGTTCGCCCTGCGCATTTACCGCTGTTTCTCGATGTCAAGCTGCACGATATTCCGAATACAGTAGCCGGTGCGCTGTCATCCCTGTTGCCGCTGGCACCTGACTTCGTGACCATCCATGCGGGCGGCGGCGAGGCGATGATGATGGCGGCCCGCGATGTCGCGGCGCAGGCGGAAAAACCCCTCAAGCTGCTGGGCGTGACGGTGCTAACCAGCCTAGACAGCGACGATTTGGCCGGCGTCGGCCAGGATAGAGACATGCGTGCCCAGGTCACGCGGCTGGCCAAGCTGGCGCAAGCGGCAGGGCTTGACGGCGTGATCTGCGCGCCGTCGGAAATCGCCGCGCTGCGCGCTGCCTGTGGTTCGGATTTCATTCTTATGGTTCCCGGTATCCGTCCAACCTGGGCAGCCAACAATGACCAAAAACGCGTACTGACGCCGCGCGAAGCCATGCAAGCCGGTGCCACGCACCTGGTCATTGGCCGTCCCATCACCTCGGCGCCCGACCCGTTAGCTGCAGCTGAAAAAATTCAAGCGGAATTGGCATGAGTGTGGCGGTCAAAATCTGCGGCGTGAAGACGCTGGATACCATCAGCGCTGCCGCGCAAAGCGGCGCTCACTATATCGGGCTGGTATTTTATCCATCCTCGCCGCGCCATGTGCGGCTGGAGCAGGCGCAAGCTCTGCTGCGGCAGGTGCCGCCCAACCTCCTCACCGTCGCGCTCTGCGTTGACCCTGAGGATACACTTCTGCAGGAACTGTCTCGGCTGGAGCGACTGGATATGCTGCAGTTGCATGGCACGGAAACGCCGCGCCGCATCGCGGCACTGCGCGCCGTCTGGCGCAAGCCGGTGATGAAAGCTCTGCCCATAGCGCGGCGCGAAGACTTAACTGCCGCCACCGATTACGCTCCCGTAGTTGACCAATATTTGTTCGACGCCAAGCCACACGCCAACAGCTTGCCCGGCGGCAACGGCCTAGCATTCGACTGGCAGTTGCTGGCTGGCCAAAATTTTAAGCACCCGTGGATGCTGGCCGGTGGCCTGACGCCCGAAAATGTATCGGCTGCCATCAAGGCCAGCGGTGCAAAAATGGTGGATGTTTCCTCTGGTGTCGAAGACGCGCCCGGCCACAAAAGCCTGACCAAGATTGCCGCTTTCTGCGCGGCCGTAAAGGCGGCCTGAAGATGCTGCGTTTGCCGATCGTGGGTGTTATGGGTTCCAGCCAGTTGGCCTGGGAAGATTACGCGGTGCCGCTGGGGCGCTGGCTGGCCAAACAGCCCGTGCATCTGCTGACGGGCGGTGGCGACGGCGTGATGACCAGCGTCTCGCAGGCTTTCGTCACCGTCACGCCGCGCCAAGGCCTGGCCATCGGCTGCTTGCCGACGGAAGCACGCGACGGCCAATTCGTGCTACGCGCGGGCTACCCCAACCCGTTTATTGAAATTCCTATCGTCACACCGCTGAACATCAACGGCAAGTCCGCAGGCGTTAACCGGAACTTTGTGAATATCCTAACGGCGGATATAGTCATCGCGTTACCTGGTCATGTCGGAACCCTGAACGAGGTGGAGTTGGCTCTGCACTTCGGCAAGCCGTTGATACTCTATGGGCCGGATGATTATTTTGTGGACTTTCCACAAGCCGTCACGCGTTATACCGATCTGCCGCAGGTAACAGCCTGGACGGAAACCCAGTTGCAACTGTTGAATGCATGAGCAAACCCAACTCTTTTAAACAGATGCCTGATGCCAACGGCCATTTTGGCGCCTATGGCGGCCGCTATGTCGCTGAAACGCTGATGCCGCTGATTTTGGCAGTGGAAGCTGCCTATGAGCAAACCAAAGCTGACCCGACTTTTCAGCAGGAGTTGGATTACTATCTGGAACATTATGTCGGTCGCCCCTCCCCGCTCTATCACGCGGCACGGATGACCAAGGAACTGGGCGGCGCCAAAATCTATTTCAAGCGCGACGAGCTGAACCATACGGGTGCGCATAAAATCAACAACTGCATGGGGCAGATCTTGCTGGCGCGGCGCATGGGTAAGACGCGCATCATCGCGGAGACCGGTGCAGGGCAGCATGGTGTGGCCACGGCCACTGTGGCCGCCTTATTCAACCTGCCCTGCACCATCTATATGGGCTCGCTGGATGTGGAACGGCAACAGCCCAACGTGTTCCGGATGAAATTGCTGGGCGCGGAAGTGGTGCCGGTGACCAGCGGCTCCAACTCCTTAAAGGACGCGATGAACGAAGCGTTGCGCGACTGGGTCGGCAACGTGCATGACACCTTCTACATCATCGGCACGGCTGCGGGGCCGCACCCCTACCCAGCCATGGTGCGCGATTTCCAGGCCATCATCGGTCGCGAAACACGGGCGCAATTGCAGGGCGCGGAAGGCCGGCTGCCGGATACGCTCGTGGCCTGCATCGGCGGCGGCTCCAACGCTCTGGGGCTGTTCTATGATTTTCTCGACGAGCCTTCGGTCAAGATGGTTGCCGTGGAAGCTGCCGGCCTGGGGCTGGATACGGACAAGCACGCCGCCAGCCTTTATGGCGGCAAGCCCGCTGTGATGCACGGTAATAAAAGCTATTATCTGCAAGACGCCGACGGACAGATCACGGAAGCGCATTCTATTTCTGCTGGGCTGGACTATCCCGGTATCGGGCCTGAGCACGCTTGGCTCTTTGACAGAAAGCGTGTGGACTATGTTTCGGCAACCGACGCCGAGGCACTCAAGGCTTTTCAATTCTGTAGCCGCACGGAAGGCATTATCCCTGCGCTCGAACCATCGCACGCACTAGCCACCGTCATGAAACTGGCGCCGACACTGCCGCGTGACCATTTGCTGGTGGTCAATATCTGCGGCCGTGGCGATAAGGACATCTTTACAGTTGCCAAGGCGCTTGGGGTAACGATATGAGCGGCAATCGTATCGCCGAGAGTTTTGCCAAGGCTAAGGCCGCCAACCGCGCGGCGTTGATCACCTTCGTCATGGCCGGCGATCCTGACCAGGCCACGACAGGCGCGTTGCTGGAGCAACTCCCGGGCGCCGGAGCCGATCTCATCGAAATCGGCATGCCCTTCAGCGACCCGATGGCAGACGGCCCCGCCATCCAAGCCGCCGGCATTCGCGCCCTCAAGGGTGGCGCCAATATGCACAAAACTCTAGCCTTGGTGGCTGAATTCCGCGCCAAGAACCAAACCACGCCTGTCATTCTGATGGGCTATTTCAACCCCATCCTGGCTTTCGGCGAACTGGCCTTCATTGCAGCCGCAGCGCAATCCGGGGTGGACGGGCTGATTATTGTGGATTTGCCACCGGAGGAAGACGCCGTCTTCCGCACCGCCGCCAAGGCGCATGGTCTCACGATCATCCGTCTGGCCACCCCGACGACAGACGAGAAACGCCTCCCCCAGGTTCTGGATGGTGCGGGCGGCTTTCTGTATTACGTCTCTATCGCCGGCATCACCGGCACCAAGAGCGCGACGGTGGACCATGTCAAGGCCGCGCTCGCGCGCTTTCGCCACAGCACAAAATTACCACTGGCTGTAGGCTTTGGAGTCAAGACCGCCGCCCAGATAACGCCACTGGCACAGTTCGCCGACGGCGTCGTGGTTGGCAGTGCCATCGTTGACCGAATTGCGGCCAATCTTGACGGCCACGGCAAGCCAGGCGCACAAATCGTGCCGGAAATTACCGCGCTGGTGCGGGAATTGGCGCAAGCTACCAAGAGGCTCGCTTAAAATGAATTGGCTGACCAATTTCGTTCGCCCAAAGATTCAAAGCCTGGTCGGACCCAAGGAAGTGCCGGACAACCTGTGGGACAGGTGCCCCGCCTGCGGCGCTATGCTGCACAAGCGCGAATTGCAGGAGAACTTGAATGTCTGCCGCCACTGTAATTACCACCTGAAAATCAGCGCCAGTCAGCGCATGGATTTGCTTTTCGACGAAGGTAAGCATACGGCGCTCACGCTACCTAAAGTGAATATTGACCCGCTGAAGTTCCGTGACCAGAAGCGTTATGTCGACCGCCTAAAAGAAGCGCAAAGCAGGACCGGCCGGCAGGACGCAATTCTGGCCGCCGCAGGAACTATCGGCGGTCACAAGGCTGTAGCCGCGGTGTTCGATTTCGCCTTCATGGGCGGCTCCATGGGCATGGGCGTGGGCGAAGGCATCGTCACCGCGGCACAGTACGCCGTTGAGACGCACTCCGCCTTCATCATCGTGCCCTCATCCGGCGGCGCGCGCATGCAGGAAGGCGCATTGTCGTTGATGCAGATGCCGCGTACCATTATCGCTGTAGAGCAAGTCAAGCGCGCCGGTCTGCCCTATATCGTGGTGTTGACCGACCCTACGACTGGCGGTGTAACGGCGTCTTTCGCCATGGTGGGAGATATTCATATCGCTGAAAAGGGTGCCACAATTGGATTTGCTGGTGCCCGCGTGATTGAAAGCACCATCCGCGAGACACTGCCTACTGGCTTCCAGCGAGCCGAATATCTGCAGGAACACGGCATGGTGGACATCGTCGTAGCGCGCCAAGATTTGCACAGCACTCTGGCGCGGCTTATCGGATTGCTCACCGGTGGCAAACCCGTCAACCTGCCCGCAAAGCTCAAAGGCTGACCGCTTGAGCCTCGTTCGCTCCGATGATTTGCTGGCGCAATTGGCCGCCGGATTTCCACGCCTGGTCGAACTTAGCCTGCGCCCGGATTATTTCAATTTGCTGCACGCGCTTGGAGATCCCCATGAGAGACTTCCGCCCGTCATCCATGTTGCGGGCACGAACGGCAAGGGCAGCACCTGCGCCTTCCTGCGCGCGATGCTAGAGGCGGCAGGCAAAACCGTACACGTCTATACGTCACCACACCTCGTGCGCTTTCATGAGCGTATTCGCCTCGTCGGTAGGTTGATCGACGAAGCTGCGCTCGTGCCGCTGTTGCAGGACGTGGCACGGCTCATTATCCCCGGTAGCATAAGCCAATTCGAGGCCACGACCGCAGCCGCCTTCAAGGCTTTTGCCGATACGCCCGCTGACTTTCTGATTCTCGAAACCGGCCTGGGTGGGCGTTATGATGCCACCAATGTCGTGGCGCAACCACTCGCGAGCGTCATCACTCGTATCTCTTATGACCACCGAGATTTCCTGGGCGAGACGCTGGTCAAAATTGCCGGCGAGAAGGCCGGCATTATCAAAACCAACTCGCCTTGCTTTATCGGCCAGCAAATGGCGCCGGAAGTTTGGCCGGTCTTCAACGCTGAAGCCATCGCTAAGACGGCACCGCTGCGCCGTTTCGGCCGGGATTGGTGGATTGAACCGCATGCGAATGGATTTCATTTCTTTGACGATTACGGCACGA
Source organism: uncultured Rhodospirillales bacterium (assembly GCA_964403435.1). GTDB lineage: Bacteria > Pseudomonadota > Alphaproteobacteria > UBA9219 > RFNS01 > JAGOHT01. Next base: position 10,048 of record CAYOGS010000029.1, read on the forward strand.
TGAATCTTCCCACGCCAGCTTTGCTCGGTCCCCACCAGATGGCGAATGCCAGTCTCGCGGTCGCAGCTTTGCGTTACGCTCTGCCTCAGACATTGCCCGATCGATGTTTCGCTACCGGACTGCGCCAGGCTGATTGGCCCGCCAGACTGCAGAGATTAACGCATGAAGGGTTGGCCGGCCAACTGCCGGCAGGCTGGGAGCTCTGGCTCGACGGAGGGCACAATGATTCTGCCGGGGAAGTGTTGGCGGCGCAGGCGCTGACTTGGCAGCAGGATGCTTCGCCATCCAAACCGCTCTATGTCGTCTATGGCATGTTGAAAAGCAAAGTACCACAGGAGTTCCTGCAGCCGTTGGCACCCTACTTGGCCGGGTTACGCGCTGTCGCCATCCCAGGTGAAGCCAACGCTTTGCCGGCTGAGATGCTGCTGGCGGCAGCACAAATTTGCCGCATCAAAAACGCAGCAATTTCACAGAGTGTTAGTGCGGCGCTCGCCGATTTGACGGCACACAATCCGCCAGGGAGAATCCTGATCTGCGGCTCACTCTATTTGGCGGGTCATGTGCTTGAGAATGTTCCCCGCAATTCCGCATGAAAACACCGGTTTTGAAGGCCACCAGCCTTCAGGTCGCCTTTTTCGGGCTTCTCAATGCATGAATAGTGGAAATCACTGGCAATCCGTTGGAAGTGTGGCTGAGTGCTTAACGATTTTGGCCTCGAAAACTGGCGGGCCCGCAAAGGAACCTTGAGTTCAGATCTCACCGCCGGTAACTTTTTACGCGATGAAAATGCCGCTTTACTTAAACCCTAGTCACGAAAGGCCTAACTTTACTAAGCACAATTTTGGTCGAATATGGCAAGCCTGCTAAGGCTGACAGAACTCAATGGTAAACAGACTTCATTCTGCACCAATACCCCTCGAACTCCCGAATTTGTTACTTTCGCGATAGTATGTTAGCTTAAGATAGTTGATCTTGTAGGGGTAGGAAATGAAGCGTAAAGACGCACGAACCAAACCCGAAAGAAACGCCGGAAGTGGTCGTTTCAAGCGTTTGCGCGCTGCGCATAAGCATGGCGAGACAGCTGCTAAAGCCTCAGGTCCTACCGCCAAGACGACGGCAACGGCCCAGTTGCGTCAGAGCACAACCCCTAAAAGCAGCGCACCAGCCATGAGTATGGGCATGGCCATGAAGCCCGGTGCGGATATGTGATGTCTGCAGTTTTCTGATTTTACAAACAGCCCGCGAGTTGCATCCGGGCTGTTTTTTTATGCTTGCTCCAACGTAATTGCCGCAAGCAAGCTTCCCATTCGACTCACTTGTTGATGTGTATTGCGGCGGAAACTGAAGTATTCCTCAGATTCCGTATAGGTATTGCCCAAAGATGTACTGATAGCGGTTATGCCGCTAGCCTGTAAACACGCTGTCACATAGCCCGGCAGATCAAACAATTGGTGTTGCGGCCGCGGTGCCGGACGAAAAAAACGCGCATTGTGTTTTGTTTGCGCGAGAAATGGCGCTGCGAAATCAGGCCCAACCTCATAAGATTCCTGCCAAATGCAAGGGCCGATAGCGGCAAGGATACGATCCGGCTTCGCTCCCAGCGCCTGCATGGCTGTGACGGTTGCGCCAACGACGCCCTGCATCGCGCCGCGCCAGCCGGCGTGCGCCGCACCCACCACGCGGGCCTGCGCATCGGCCAGAAGCAGCGGCACGCAGTCTGCCGTCAGCACACCGAGTGCCAGACCAGGTTGTGCCGTGACCATGGCATCGGCCTGCGGTCGATCTGAAGCCGGCCATGGCGCTGTGACTGTCACCACTATGGGCGAATGCACCTGATAGCATGTTAGGAGCGCTTCCGGCACAACCCGCAACGCTGTGGCGATACGGCGGCGGTTTTCGGAAACATGCTCGAGATTGTCCCCACTGGTCCAACCGCAGTTGAGCGAGTCATACACGCCAGTGCTTACACCGCCCTTGCGGGTTCCGAACCCGTGACGTACCCCCGTACATTCCGCCAGCAATGGCGATTGTTTGAGCAAGGAATTTACTGGTCTCATAGCCCACTTTCCCATCCGGCCGGGCATATTGCTGAGGTGCCTGTGACGCACAAAACTTTGAAAAGCCTGCCCATCGCCTCAGGTGCTGTCAGACGCTGACATGCCGACCTTATCATTTCCTTCTGCGCATCATCGGCACTCGCAGCCAGACCGTCGATCCGTTGCGCTATGCCCAAACGTTGCAAAAAAGCGCCTTGCTCTAACAATTGCCAGGCTTGCGCCTCCAGCGACCCGGCCACGGT
>CAYOGS010000030.1:0-10153 GCA_964403435.1 uncultured Rhodospirillales bacterium
GCGCAGTCGTCTTCTGCAATGTCGGTTACATCTTGACCGTCCAAAAATACACGACCGGTGGTCGGCTTATCCAACAAGCTTAGTAGATAGAGAAGTGAAGATTTGCCGGAACCGGACGGCCCGGTGATGGCAATAAACTCGCCGCGCTGAATTGATAAATTTATACCGTTCACCAGAGTCACCGGTACGATGCCGGGCAGGATGCGCGTCACACTCTGGGTGACCAAAACCGGTGAGGTCATGCCGCCCCGCGCAGAATGGCGACCGGCTGCACGCTGCCTGCCTTACGCGCCGGCAAGTAAGCCGCCAGTACCGAAGCCAGCATGGCGAAGGCGCCGGCAATAGCAAATTGCGGCCAACTCCAATCCACCGGCATGGGCATGGCTTCACTTGCGAACGGCGTCTTGATCGTTATTCGGCTAACGCCGTAAATAATTCCTAACCCCAGCAAGCTGCCGGCAACACTGCCCAGCACCCCAAGAATCAAACCTTGAATGAGGAAGATGCGCTTGATGTCGCTGGCATGGAAACCCATGGATTTGAGAATCGCGATGTCGCGCGTTTTTTCCATCACGATGGTGGAGATGATGTTGTAGATGCCGAAAGCCGCGACAATAAGAATGGCGCTGACAACACTATACATAATCATATTGCGTATGGCGAGCGTGCCCATGATATCGGCGCTCGCCTCCTGCCAGGATTCTGCGAGATACCCGCCACTGCGCGCCTCGACCATGCGCGCTACGGCGCTGGCGAGGTAGGGGTTCTCCAACTTAAAAATGAAGCGGTTCGCGCTGTTGGGGCGGTTCAGAAGCGACTGCACTTTTTTCAACAGTGCGTAAGTCTGGCCTTCGTCATAGCCTTTATTGCCGGATTTAAAGATACCGACCACCTTCATCAACCGCACCGTTCCGTTAGGGGCGGTGACGCTGATATTGTTACCAGGCTGCAGGTTGAACTTTTCTGCCAACGCAACGCCGATAATAATACCGTCTGGATTTGCGGTCAAAGAATCCAACGACCCGCTGATCATATAGCTCTCTATTATGCTGACGCCGCGCAACTGTTCCGGAACCACCCCAGTAATGCTGGCACCAATTTCACGTCCGGCATAGCTCAGCACCGCCGTACCGGTGAGCAGCGGCGCAAAGCGCGTCTGCGGCAAGCCCGCTAGCCGCGCTGCCTTTTCTTTGTAATTGCGGATGCCGCGCCGTTCCTCTTTGGGCTTAACATGGCGGATGGTAACGGCGGCCGATGGATAAGCCTGCAGGGTAGGCTGCGTCGGCGCCTGGCGAAATTCATCCTTCAGCGTGATATGTGGCAAATTGTCCACTAACCGATGGATAAAATCCTTCTCCGAACCCAGCATCAGCGATGAGACACCGAGGAAGAATCCAACTCCAAGAACGATTCCCAGTAACGAAACCAAGGTCTGCCGCTTCCTGCTGAGTAGGTGCGCGCGGGCGATGTGCAGGATGACGCGCATCAATGCACCTGGGTGGCGGGCAACACGGAACGGCAACGCATGCCTGCCTTAAATTTTTCGTCTGGAGCCACCACTATCCAATCGTCTTTGCCGACGCCAGAGGTCACGGCAATGCGCCCGGAATTGGTGGGTTTGCTGGTGACTGCCATCGGCACTAGTCGGCCCTCGCGTACCAGCCAGACTTTGCCGTCACGCACGGCGCTCGCCGGCAACAGCCAGGCATCGTCCTGTACTGCTATGATGATGTTGATCTCGGTTGTCATGCCAACATGCAGTGGCGTGTCTGACGGTAGACCGATGCGCACACGGAAATTGCGCTCCGTCGGGTCGCCCTTGGGCGTGACACTCTCAACTCTGCCTTCAAAAGATTGATCCGGAAATGCGTCAGCACGGATGAGAACACGTTGCCCAACTTGCACCAGCGGCACGTCTTCTTCATCCACATGCGTGGTAATGCGCAACGGTGTCGGCGCGGCGCCAGTCGTGGCAGCCAGTGAGAATACCTGTTGGTTGGCGGTGATCACTTCGCCCGCTTCGCCGTCACGGCGGATGATGATGCCGGCCACCGGCGCTACCAAAGTGTATTCGCTGCGCTGCTTCTCCGCCATGGCAACGGCGGCTTGCGTCTCGCGTAACGTGTTCTCAGCCTTGTCGCGCTCCTGCACCGTGCCACTGTGCCGTGCCAGCAAGGCGATGGCGCGAGAGGCCTCTTTCTGGGCCCATTCGAGCCGCGCCTGCAGCTGCGTGAGATTCGCCGCCAGTTCGGTGTCATCCAGGCGCGCCAAAGGCTGGCCAGCCATAACCTTGTCGCCTTCATCAACGAGCAATTCGGCCAAGCGGCCGGTGAGCTTGGGCGCTAGCTTGAGCATCACGACGGGCTCAACATTGCCGCTGGCATAGACGGCGGTGACCGCTTGCCCCTGCTCCAATCGTGTTACGATCACTTCAGGAATGAGCCAGAAGTAGTAAGCGCCGCCGCCCATTAGCACGAGCAAAACTGCCAGCAGCATTCCGGTTTTCACGGACCAAAAGGCGCGTGTTTCACTCATAATCTTTATCCTTAACGATTTTTACTGCCTCATCATTCAGAGCAACACCCCGGTCTACAATAACGCATCACGGGTTGCATTCCGGCGCTGGAGCGCTCTCGGAACTACCCGTGCTTGGTGCCATAGAAACGGTAAAAGCGCAGGCCGTGGTTAAAAGCGTTTACTCTTTGTGCCCAAAATTCGACCCGGTTCATAATAAGCTGCTTCGTTTCTGGCGCTACCGTTTGCCCCTGCAGCACACGCACCAGTTTTGCTAAACTGCCTTGCACGGCATCAATATAATGGCCGGTTCGATCTTCGCTAACGCGCAATTCGACGCGGTTTTTGGTCCACAGCGGCTCAACCTCAGCCAAGCGCAGCGGGCGGGTGCCGGCTGTTTCTGCTCTTAGCCAAGCCTGTAGCGCCGCTTCGTCAGCCACTGGGTCGGCGAGCACGAGGTCAGTCCATGAGAGATGGGCGTGATCCTTGAGGCTTTTGGCAATTTCCGCTACCAGCGCCGGTTTATCCGCCATCCGGTAAAAGAGCTCGCGGGCAATGATGCCATCAAAGCGCCGCTTGGCCAGAAACTTTTCCGGCGCGTAGGTTTCGAGAGTGGCGTGGTGCGCGGCGCTCTTCTGCTTTAGATAGTGCACACCACGCACCGCCAGCTCTTTATCGGCCTCAAGTGCGGTCACATATGACCCAAAGGCCTCCACAATCATCGCGCCGCTGCCGCCAAGGCCGCCGGTGAGATCAAGCACCGACATTTCCTTATTCAGCCCGAAGGCGCGCACCATCACCGTGGTCATATGTTCGCCGAGAGGCACCGCCCATCCTTCACCCCACAATAATTCGTCAAGACCGGGCGCATCAGTTCGCCAATACTCCGGGGTTGGCGATTGGGCATTTGCTGCATGATCAGGCTGTGGCGTAGCAGGAAGCTTTGACGCAGCATCACGCTCGGCTGCCAGTTCTGGGTCGGTCAACAGCCACTGCTGCGTCCTGCTCACTCTCTCAAGCAGGCTTGCGAGCAGAGGGTTTTTCTTCTTTTGCTTCGTTGCAATAACTTCGGCCATAATGCTTTCCTGGCAGGCTTTCCCGCATTATAGCGTATCTGTCTGAAGAAAGGTTAAGAAATGGCTGTCTCTGCTTTGCGCCTGGGCATCAACATTGACCATATCGCCACATTGCGGAATGCACGCAAACGCAACTTCCGCGCGCATCCTGACCTGCTGGCTGGCGCGCAGGCCGCCATCGCTGGCGGTGCCGACAATATCACCTTCCATTTGCGCGAAGACCGTCGTCATATTCTAGACGAAGATGTCCAGCAGCTGCGCAACCATCTAAGCCTGCCGTTGAATTTCGAAATGGCGGCGACGCCTGAGATGACAGCTATCGCCTTGGCTACCCGCCCCCATGCCGTCTGCTTGGTACCAGAAAAACGTATGGAAGTCACGACGGAAGGCGGGTTGAATGTCGTGCAGGACATGCACGGCTATCTGCTGCAGGCGATTGCTGAACTCAGGGCGGCCGACATTCAGGTCGCGCTGTTTATTGATGCTGAAGCTGCGCAAGTGACAGCAGCAGCCAAGGCCGGAGCCAGCGCCATCGAGCTCCATACCGGACGCTACTGCGATGCCACCAGCGCCGCGCGGGCGACGGAGTTGGAGCGCCTGCAGGCGGCGGCGGTGCAAGCCGCGGCATTGGGACTCGAAGTGCATGCCGGACATGGGTTGGATTATGAGAATGTGGGTGCCGTCGCCGCGATACCAGCCATCGTGGAGCTGAATATCGGCCACCATTTGGTCGGCGAGGCGTTGTTTTGCGGCCTGACCACCGCCGTCAGCCGCATGAAAGCCATCATGCTTAAGGCGCGTTCACCATAAGATTTCAGCTAATCTTAAGCATGGTGTTCTAGGATTCAGGACTGGAGGGTTCATGCCTAACATCCTGCATCGCTTTTGGCACGATGAGCGCGGCGCCACTGCCGTGGAATACGGGCTGATCTGCGCCCTGGTCTTCACGGCTTTTGCCGCGACGATGCCGTTCGTAGCCCAGGAGGTCGTGGGACTTTTTGAGTATATCGAAACCGCGTGGGCCAGCGCGATCCACTAAACTGCCTCAGAAATCTTTAGCGCGCTGACAGTGCGACCTTTATGCCCAGCCCCACCAGTACCGCACCCGTCGCACGGTCAAACCAGTGGCCGCAGCGCAGAAAACGTTCCCGCACGGTGCGGCGCGACAAGAAATAGGCCACCAGACTGAACCAGAGGAAGGCCGTGGTGATCAGCAGAGCAATGAAGCCAAACAGCATTGCTGTGGACATAGCGGGATCAACCACCAGTGTCAGATAGCTGAGCCAAAACAAAGCTGCCTTAGGATTGAGCGCGTTGGTGACGAAGCCCTGACGAAATGCCGAGCCGCCGCCGGAAGCAGTGCCCGGCCGCGCTAAGGATTGTGCCATGGCCTCCGCCCCCTGGGGTGTACTCCGCAACGCGCTGACGCCAAGATAAATCAGGTAACCGGCGGCTAATAATTTGAGGGCGGTGAATGCCAGCAGCGAATGCGCGATAAGCGTGCCGATGCCGACATGGACATAGGCGATATGGATGAGATTGGCGAGCGCGATACCCAGCGCCGTCCAGATGCCGGCGCGCACCCCGTGCCGTAGACTGCTCTGTACGGTCATGACGAAGTCAGGCCCCGGCGACATCACCGCAAGCAGGAAGACCCCGTAGGCGGACATCAAAGTAAACAACATGGCTAAGTCCTTGGGTTTACGGAAAACGCATTACGGTAGTTTAAGAGCGCACTCGCCCTCCGGCCAGGTTTTTGTGCTTTATTTTCAACCTAATAATGCTTAAAATCGGTCTAGTCTTGATTGATGAGGTTATCAGATGTTGAAGCAATTGCGCGACGCAGGCGCCGCCCTGACTCGACCACTGCAGATATTTGCCGCGGACGTCACCGCCAAGCTTTCGCAACCCGGTAGCGACCGCCACACGCGGGCGAGCGAAAAATTGTTCGAGCTAGCGCTCGGTGCCGGCGAGGAGAAGCGGCTAGAGCTGGTGCAGGCGCACCTGCGGGAATTTGACCGTTCACTGGCAGCACGTTTTCCGCAACTGCCCGAGACGGCCAGTGCCTTCGCGCCAAACAAGTTAACCCGTTAAATTGCGTTCATTGCCATATCGCCCCGGCGCCCTGGCGTCGGGGCGTTGTTGTTTGCTATACTGTTCGTGTCCGATTGCCTTTTTTGACATGAGCCTATGATACCACCCGTCGTCAGCCGTCTCTTTGATCAAGCCAAAGGTTTTGCTGCCCATGGCACGGGTGGCCATAGTCCTGTCGAGCGACGCCATACGCCATCCAGTTCCGTGGTTTGGGCATGGGAGATGATTCAAAAACACCACCAGCAAGTACGGACTGCTGTGGATGCCGGCTGCGGACGCGGCCGAAACAGCCTGTTCCTGGCACGACAAGGTGTGCAGGTCACGGCCTTGGACTTCATGCCCGGGGCAATTGCCGCATTGAAAGCCGAAGCACTGAAGTCAGGTTTGATGGATAAAATCCGCCCGTTGGTCTATGATGTAACCGAAGGCTGGCCGGTGCCAGAGCGCGGAATTGACCTGGTCATTGACGCTTTCTGCTTCAAGCATATCACCGGCAAAAACATGCGCGAGGCCTATAAAATTAATCTGGTGCGTGCTTTGGATGTGCGCGGTCTATTCATGATTGCCTTCGCCAGTGTGGGTGATGGCTATTACGGCAAATATATCACCGAACATGTGGGCGACGGCAGCGCCCTATGCCTCGACCCCGCAACAAACCTTCAATCTGTGCTGTTCACACGGGAGCATGTCGTGGAGTTTTTCGCGCCGGAATTCCGCGTGCTTGAAGAAAGTACCGGCAATGTTTCCAAACCGGTGAAAGGCAGCAGCACCCCACGGTTGGCGCACGCTCTGCTGTTCCGCCGCAACCCGAAAAGCCAAGGCAATAGCGCCATGCATGTGAAACCGGAGGATCAGCTGCTCCAGCCGCGTTTTTTCGGCACCTTCAAGGCCGACGATCGCTAGCGGCACGCTTTGAGCACGTGTTGCCAAACTTAACCATGTCTGCCGCGAAAGTAATGCCCTGAGCCTATTTGGCTTGCCTGAAGGCCAGAGCCCATGATTGTTTTGGAGACTGGCTTGGTTCAACCTGGCAGGGGTAGCCATCATGAATAGATTTGACAGAGATTTTTTACGCTTCGCTCACCACTTCTCGCCAGAATGCAAAGCGGCGCTCCTGGCGGGCACGGCTGCTGTGATGCCAATTAAGGAAGTGCCGGTCGTGCATGGATCTGACGAGGCGTTTGCGCCCCAACGCACAGAAACGGTACGGTGGGCGGAAAAGTCACTGCATAATCGTCTTGATCGGCGATAATTGATTGGCCGTGCGCCGGTAAAAGTCCTGGCGCGCCACCGATGGCTCAGTATTCCATTTTGCTACCGTGCCTTATCGCACGATAGGGCGCTCAAATTGGCCCCGTTCAACTCTCCTGCGTGCGAAAAGCCTGCAGCACCGCCGCCAGTTCCCGCATTTCTTCCGCCGTGCCAATGGTGATACGGACATGATCCGGCAATTTATAGCCGCCCATCCCGCGCACCTGGATGCGCCGTTCCGCCAAGAAACGCAGCAAGGCTGAGGCACGCTCCGCCGTGCTGACGCCGGTGAGGATGAAATTGGCGACGCTGGGATGCGCGTCAAAGCCGCCGATTTGCCGCAGTTGCGCCATCAGCCAGTCACGCCATTCCGTATTATGCTCCCGACTGCGGCGCAGGAAGTCCTTATCGCCCAGGCTGGCGATGGCAGCGGCGGCGGCCGGAGCCGCGATATTGAAAGGATTACGCAGGCTGTTGAGTGTGTTGGCCACCGAGGGCGAACCATAACTCCAACCGATGCGCAAACCGCCAAGGGCGTGAATCTTCGAGAAAGTGCGCAACACCACAACGTTAGGATGATGGGTAGCCAACTCCAGCCCATCGCGATAGTCTGGCACGGTCATGAATTCGGCATAGGCGGAATCCAACACCAGTAGCACATTTGGCGGCAGCGCGGCATGCAGGCGGTGAATGACATCCTTGCTGACATAACTGCCAGTCGGGTTATTGGGGTTGGCGATGAAGATCAGGCGCGTACGCGGCGTCACCGCAGCCAGCAGCGCCTCGGAGTCGAGCGTGAAATTTCGTTCGGGGATCACCACCGGCGTTGCACCCGTCAGCTTGGTGACGATGCCATACATGCTGAAGCCATACTGGCTATAGATTACTTCATCGCCCGTCGTGGCATAGCCGCGCGCCAGATGACCGAGCAACTCATCCGACCCTGCGCCGCACACGATGCGGTCGGCTTCCAGCCCGGCATCGGCCGCAATAGCCTGACGTAAGGCGGTATAGTTCAAATCAGGATATCTCTGCAGTGTGCCGGCGGCATCCTGATAAGCAGCCAGTGCCAGCGGGCTGATACCAAGAGCGCCTTCGTTGAAGGACAGGCGGATCAACTTGCCTGGTGATGCCGCGGCTTCTGCGACATGATAGGGCGACAGGCTCTGCAGATGGGGCAGCGGTTGTGGCTGGTTCATGGGGGTATTTAGGCGTCTGCCCGGCTATTTGACAATGTCAAACAAGGCGGCGTTCAGGAAAAAATGCGCCGCGATACTGGCGACATAGCCCAGCAGCACCGCCCACGACCATTTGAGGTGCGACAAGAACGTATAAGCCCCTTTCCCCACCCCGAGCAACGCCACTCCGGCTGCCGAGCCGATGGCGAGCAGCGAGCCACCCGTACCAACTGTCAGCGTGAGCAACAGCCATTGCCCATGGCTCAGGGCCGGCTCCATGCTCAGGACGGCGAAGGTAAGCGGGATATTGTCTAGGACGGCGGAAAGCAAACCTAGACTAATATTCGCCGTGGTGGCGCCGAGGTCGTTGTAAAGCAAGCCCGACAGTGCCGTCAGATAACCCATGGCGCCAATGCCACCAATACATAGAATTATCCCGTAGAAGAACAGCAGCGTGTCCCATTCGATATCGCGCAAGGCATCGAAAATATCATAGGCCTTGCCGGAATGCTCGCCTGCTTCCGGCGCAGTGCCACCTGGCTCTGGCACCTGCGCCCGCTTCTCTTTGAACTGCAACACGAAGCCATACATTTTGAGCAGGCCGAGCCCGAACATCATGCCAACACAGGGTGGCAGATGCAGCCACTGGTGCAGCAGAATCGTGATGATGATGGTCAATAAAAACAGGGCAATCATGACGGTGCCGCCTGGTTTCATGCGCTCCTGATGCTCAGCCGCCGCCGGCTGGGATTTGGGAATAGTGAGAGCGATGATCGCCGCCGGTATCAGCCAGTTGATCAGCGACGGCACGAACAGCACGAAAAATTCTGCGAATGCCACCACGCCTTTTTGCCAGATCATTAGGGTGGTGATGTCACCGAAAGGCGAAAACGCACCGCCGGCGTTCGCCGCCACCACGATATTGACCAGGCCGCCGGTAATAAAAGCTTTGTTGCTAGGCGCCAGCGCCAGGACAACCATGCCCATCACCAACGCGGCGGTGAGGTTGTCAACGATTGGGGACAGGGAAAAGGCCAGACCGCCGGTTACCCAGAACAAGCCGCGCAGCGTGAATTGCGCCGCAACCAGTTTGCCGCGCAGCACGCCGAAGACATTGCGCTCCACCATAGCGTTGACATAGCTCATGGCCGCGAGAAGAAAGAGGAATAATTCGGCAAACTCCAGCAGATTGTGCCGCAGCAGTGCTATGGCCTGGTCGCCGATGCCCTGCTGATGATAGGCGGCAGCAACGCAAATCCAGGTCAGGCCGGCGGCCAGCAGCATCGGCTTAGATTTGCGAAGATGTAGCTTCTCTTCCAGGAACACCAACGCATAGGCAGCGACGAAGATGAGCAGAATTGTGTAGCCTAGTGGGCTGCCGATGAAGGACGTGCCGCCACTGGCGGCCAGTGCGGCGGGCGCTGCGAGTAGCAACGCGCCAATAACCGGAAAAATATTGGCACGATGCATCATGTTGTCATCCGGCAAAATGGGATTGGAGCCTGCGCTTGCCAATAGTGAATCATACTTAAGCGCTTGCGCTCAAGAATATTCGGGACAGGGTGATAATGATCAGGCCATACCAATCGGCACGGCATAACCGCCCGCGATGCGCCAATGCACGTTCCATGCAGCAAATTGTAGCTCCAGGCGCTGTAACCGCCGCTGCTCCGGTGCTAGCAAACCATCCACCGTGACGAGCAGGCAGCGCCGTCGCTTGTCCTCATGGATGGCCAGGGGCTTGAGCCTCTCCAATGCCGCACGTATTTGCTTGGCATGGTGCGACGCAAAGCCCCAAACGAGCAGCAAGCCATGGTCGTCACCAGTCGGCTCCGGCGCCAGCCGCGCAACTGCCCAGGCGCCGTGGCGATTGCCGCGCCAATTGGCGCGCGCGGCATCGCGCAAATCGAACGGCAGTTGGGCAAAGACCTGCAATTCCGAGGCCGTCGTCAAGGCCTGCCACCATGGGCGTGGTTCCCGCGTTTGCGGCAGCGGCAACACAGCTACTTCAGCAGCCCCGGCTTGCACACACTTCAAAGC
>CAYOGS010000030.1:10163-12252 GCA_964403435.1 uncultured Rhodospirillales bacterium
GGCGTAAGGCAAGGCTGCAGCGGCGTGACGCTCCCGTAGAAGTCGCGACTGATGTCCCATAAATCCAGCGCCCCCTTGCCCGCCGTCACCGCCACGCGCAGCGCCCCTTCTTGCATCGTGAAGGCGCCGATCATCTCCCGCCACACACGCATCAGCAGTCCGGGTGGAATGCGGCCGGCTGGCCGCTTGAGTAGCGCGCGGACCATGCTCGCTTCGCGTCCGGGGCGGATGAAAATGGCCTGCTTGCCCTTCACCCGCCTGACGGTATGTACAATATCGGCGCGTTGGCGCAGCAAGCCATGCATCTGGTCGTCAATCGCATCAATGGCGGCGCGTAATTCAGCCAGCGTCGGCAATTCGCTTTTTTTCATTCAATCCTCAGCACTATAAATAACACGCGTCGTGGGGGTGGGCACGTCAACACTGGTAAGGATTTTGGGCGGCATGGACGGACGACGAATGGGGCTTGGCGCCAACCGCAGCGGTGCATAAAGTTGCTTGCTGGCTTCCACCAGCAGTACACCGCCCAGGGTGGGAAACAGCTTAGCACCCCAGCGTTCAGCAAAGTCGCTCAGGCGGTGTGCCCAGCTGCTTTGCCAGGGGGGCAAATACAGCGCGCGTGAGACGCGCTCGGGCAAAAAATCATGTGTCCGTAAAAGATCCTTGAATTGCGAAGGTGAGAAAGGCTGGCCATGGCCAAAAGGCGTGATATCACGCATCGCCCATACACCGCGTCGGTTGGGCACCACCGCCAACATACTGCCGCCGTTTTTCATTACACGCCAAATCTCCGGTAGCACATTGGCGCAATCCGTGCTGCCTTCCAGAGCATGCAAAAGCAACACGCGGTCCACCGATTGATCCGGCAATGGCAGATTGCTGGGGTCCACGAGGCTCGTGCGATTGGGTCCTTCTTTCGGCCAGAAGGTGACGCCCTGCTGCGCCGGCATGAAGGCCATGACGGGTACTGCCTGGTCAAGATACGGGCGCAACACCGGTGTGGCATAACCCAGCGTCAACACCGTCTGCCCGCGCAAATCCGGCCAGATCTGCAGCAGCTTCTCGCGCAGCAGTCGGCGTGTGACTTGGCCGAGCGGCGAGAGATAAAAGCTACGCAAATCCACAATATCGGTAAACATTACCTTAATCTATCCGAATTAGCTTAAGATACCATGGCTTTTGTCGTTGATATCCTGCCGGCCTTCGCGGACAATTATATCTACTTGATCGGCGACACCGAACTCGGGCTCGCCATGGTCGTAGACCCCGGCGATGCGGAACCCGTGAAACGTGCTCTGCAACAGCGCGATTGGCATTTGACGCTCATCCTCAACACCCACCATCATAACGACCATATCGGCGGCAATGCCGCGCTGAAGCAGGCTTATGGCGCGGCGGTCATCGGACCTTTCGCCGAACGGGCAAAAATCGGCACGCTGGATCGTGCGGTGCAAGAAGGCGAGAATATCACTTTTTCCGATCTGCGCGGCGAGGTAATGGCCGTACCCGGCCATACTGGCGGCCATATCGCGTACCACTTTCCCAAGCTGGAGGCAGTGTTTTGCGGCGACGCGCTCTTCTCGCTGGGCTGTGGCCGATTGTTCGAAGGCACACCCGAACAGATGTGGCAATCCTTGTGCAAGCTACGCGGCCTGCCGCCGGCTACCAAGGTCTTTTGCGGTCATGAATATACCGAGCATTTCACCCGCTTCGCGCTGTTGCTTGAGCAAGACAGCCTGCCGCTGCTGCAGAAGCTGCGCGCTGTGAAAGCTCTGCGCCAGGGCGGCAAGCCCACTCTGCCCAGCACCATCGCCGAAGAGCGCGCGCTCAACCCTTTTCTGCGCGTGGATCAGCCCGAGTTTCAGCAATTACTGCAAAGACAAGGGTTCCCAACGCAGGGCGCCGCTCCCGCCGCGATCTTCGCTTCGCTGCGCGGCGCAAAAGACCGCTTCCAATAACCTGGTATTTTTCTGGAGGATTTTGACGTGCAAATTCTGACTTACGAACAAATCATGGCTTATTGGAACGCGCCGATGGTGAATATCAACATCATCGTCTTTCTCAATCTGCTGGGCGCGCTGCTGTTGGG
>CAYOGS010000031.1:0-12168 GCA_964403435.1 uncultured Rhodospirillales bacterium
CGCGCTGGCTGGCACTGCCCGGCGTTTCACTGCAGCCGTCGGAATTTGTGAAACCAGCATTCATTATCGTTAGCGCTTGGCTTTTTGCACGGCAGTGTGAGAGGCGAGGCACGCCAGGCGCCGGCACGTGTATCCTGCTGTTGTTGTTGAGTATCGGCCTCATCATGCAGCAGCCGGATTTCGGCATGAGCGCGCTCATCACCATCAGTTGGCTGTGCCAGTTCTTTCTAGCTGGTCTACCGCTGGCTTTGGTTGGTCTGGGCGTGCTACTGCTGCCTGCGGCCGGCACGGCGGCATATTTCTTGCTGCCGCATGTACAATCCCGCATTGACCGCTTCATCGCACCCGGCAAAGGCGAGAATTATCAGGTGGACAAGGCGCTTGAAGCCTTTAGCAACGGGGGCTTGTTCGGCACAGGTGCAGGCGGCGGCACGGTTAAACTGACATTACCCGATGCTCATTGCGACTTCATCTTTGCGGTAGCCGGCGAGGAAATGGGGTTGGCGGCCTGCTTGGTGATCGTGCTGCTTTATGCCACCATCGTGCTGCGCGGCTTCTGGCGATTGCGCCGCGAACAAAACCTGTTTGTCGTGCTGGCAGCGAGCGGGCTGCTGCTGCAGTTCGGGCTGCAGGCCATTATCAACATAGCTTCAGCCCTACATTTGATGCCGACCAAGGGCATGACACTGCCTTTCATTTCCTATGGCGGCTCGTCGCTGCTGGCGGTATCCTTGGGCATGGGCATGTTGCTGGCGCTGACGCGCAAGCGACACGGACGTGGCGAAACCTGATGGCGGCGATAGTGATGGCAGCGACGGCAAAGGTAGGCAATTTGGACGATCTCGTGCCGCTGGTGGTGCTGGCCGCAGGCGGCACCGGCGGACATATTTTTCCGGCCGAAGCGCTGGCGCGCGAGCTGCTGACGCGCAAGGTGCGCGTGGCTTTGCTGACCGACCGGCGCGGTGGCGCTTTCAGCTCCGATCTTGCCGTGCCAGTGCATCGTATTCACGCGGCGGCCTTCGGTGGCGGGGTTATTCACAAACTGATCAGCGTGGCGCAGATGGCAGCGGGCTATTTTCAGGCGCGCGCTTTGCTCCACAAGCTGCGACCGACTCTGGTGGTTGGTTTTGGCGGCTATCCTTCGGTGCCCACCGTCTATGCCGCCGCCAATCGTGGCATCACCATCATCCTGCACGAGCAAAACGCCGTGTTGGGGCGCGCCAACCGCGCGCTGATGGCGAAAGCGAAACTGATCGCTACCGGTTTCCCCAGCGTCGCCGGCCTGTCCGCCGCCGCTCCAACTTTGGTGCAAACCGGTAACCCGGTGCGGCCGGCCTTCGTGGCCTTGCGCGAACAGCCTTACCCGGCCATTTTGCCTGACGGGCCGCTCAATTTATTTGTGATGGGCGGTAGCCAGGGGGCGCGCGTCTTCAGCGAAACAGTGCCGAAGGCACTCGCACTGTTGCCGGAACCGCTGCGCCGGCGCATCAGCATTGCGCAGCAATGCCGCGGCGAGGATATGGAGCGTGCGCGCGCCGCCTATGCCGCCGCCGGGCTGGAACCGGAACTGGCCACCTTCTTCCGCGATGTGCCGGAACGGCTAGCACGCTGCCATCTGGCGATATGCCGCTCCGGCGCCTCCACCATCGCGGAACTCACAGCTATCGGCCGTCCGGCCATCCTGGTGCCCTATCCGCACGGTCATGCTGGCGAGCAGAAAGCGAATGCCGAGGCTGTGGCGGAAGCGGGCGGCGCCTGGGTAATACCGCAGGAGGCCTTTACGCCCGAAGCGTTGTCCGTCCGGCTGGAAGCCCTACTCAATTTGCCCGCGACGCTTGACAAGACGGCACAGGCCGCCCGAAGCTGGGGCACGGTGCGGGCTGCCAGTAATTTAGCTGACTGTGTGCTGCGACTGCTGCAAACCTCCGCCTATGAACCGCCACAATCCTTGGATAATCAGGCCGCATGAACAACATCCTTACCCCCATCGGCAGCCCGCAAGGTGCGGCGCACCGTTTCTCTCCCGCAGCCATCGGCACTATTCATTTCGTTGGCATCGGTGGCATCGGCATGAGTGGCATCGCCGAAATCCTACACCATCTGGGCTATAAGGTGCAGGGCAGCGACCAGGCGGATAATTACAACGTCAAGCGGCTGCGCGAGCGCGGCATTCCTGTGACCATCGGCCACAAGGCTGAAAATCTGGGCGACGCTGGCGTGGTCGTCATCTCATCCGCTGTCAAGCCGGGCAATCCGGAAGTGGTGGCGGCACGCGCCGCACTGCTGCCAGTTGTGCGCCGTGCTGAGATGCTGGGCGAGCTCATGCGCCTGAAATGGGCGGTGGCTGTTGGCGGCACGCACGGCAAGACCACGACAACGTCGCTGATCGCCAGCCTCTTCGACGCGGCCGGACTGAACCCCACCGTCATCAATGGTGGCATTATCAACGAATATGGCACCAACGCACGGCTGGGCAGCGGTGACTGGATGGTGGTGGAGAGCGACGAGTCCGACGGCAGCTTCACCCGCCTGCCTGCCACCATCACGGTGGTGACGAATATTGACCCCGAGCATATGGATCACTACCACGATTTCGCGGCGGTAAAGGCCGCCTATGACACCTTCGTGCAAAATATCCCGTTCTACGGTTTTGCAGTGCTCTGCATTGACCACCCGGAAGTGCAGGCAATGATTCCGCGCGTGGCGGATCGCAAAATCGTCACCTACGGCTTTAGCGCGCAGGCTGATGTGCGCGGCATCAATCTGCGCCCGGACAAGGATGGCACGGTTTTCGATGTGACGATCACCGACCGCAAAAGCGGCGCGACGCAGACCATGGCCAATCTGCGGCTACCGGTCATCGGCCAGCATAATGTGCAGAACGCTCTGTCCGCTATTGCCATCGGCCACCAATTGGACTTCACAGAAGCGGCGATTCGCAACGGCCTGCAACGTTTCAGCGGCGTCAAGCGGCGCTTCACCCGAACCGGCACAGTTAATGGCGTCACGGTGGTGGATGATTACGGGCATCATCCAGTGGAGATCGCCACCACGCTCAAGGCGGCGCGGCAAGCGGCCGGCAGTAACCGCGTCATCGCCGTGGTGCAACCGCACCGCTATACCCGACTCTCTGGCCTCTTTAATGAGTTTTGTACCTGCTGTAACGAGGCGGACATGGTGCTGATTGCGGATGTCTATGCCGCCGGCGAAAGCCCGATTGACGGCGCTTCACGCGACGCGCTCGTCGCAGGGATGCGGGAGCGCGGCCACCGCGCCGTGCAGCCGCTGTCTGGGCCGGAAGAGCTGGCCGCCAAAGTGGCGGAATTGGCGCAGCCGGGCGATTTGGTGATTTGTCTGGGTGCCGGCAGCATTAGTCAATGGGCGCAGGCGCTACCGGAGCAATTGACGGCGCTGTATGCCGGGCAGCAGCGCGCGAAAGCCTAAACCCCAAATGGCCGAACTCTTTGACAACCTTCCTGCGGTGCGCGGCAAGGTAGAACTGAATGCGCCGCTAGCGGCGCAGAGTTGGTTCGGTGTCGGCGGCGCGGTGGACGTGCTGTTCAAGCCGGCGGATGTGGATGATCTGGCGCAGTTTCTGGCGGCCCTGCCCGCCGCCGTTCCAGTCACGATCATTGGTATCGCTTCGAATTTGCTCATCCGCGACGGCGGCGTGGATGGGGTAGTCATCAAGCTCGGACCGCAATTCGCCAACATCCAATGCTCGGAAACGCAAGTGACAGCCGGCGCGTCAGCACTGGACATGAAGGTGGCGAAAGTCGCGCAGTTGGCCGGCATCGGCGGGCTGGAATTTATGGCCGGCATTCCCGGCAGCGTGGGCGGCGGAGTGCGGATGAATGCCGGCGCCTATGGCGGCGAGTTCAAGGATGTATTGGAGCATTGTACGGCGCTCGACCGGCAAGGAAATCAGCATGATCTGACAGTGGCGGAGTGTGGTTTCACCTATCGCCATAGCTCATTGCCAGCGGGCTGGATTGTGCTGACGGCAAGGTTTCAAGGTCGGGCTGACGATCCCGCTGTCATTCTGGAAAAAATTCAGGCGATTCAACAACAGCGCGGCGGCACTCAACCAATCAAGGAAAAGACGGGCGGCAGCACCTTTGCCAACCCCGATCCAGCCGCGGTCGTGCAGCTGCCGGAGAACCGGCGCAAGGCCTGGCAGTTGATTGACGGCGCGGGTTGCCGGGGGT
Source organism: uncultured Rhodospirillales bacterium (assembly GCA_964403435.1). Classification (GTDB taxonomy): domain Bacteria; phylum Pseudomonadota; class Alphaproteobacteria; order UBA9219; family RFNS01; genus JAGOHT01. The sequence continues at coordinate 4,209 of CAYOGS010000031.1, forward strand.
TGCGCGTGGGTGGCGCTGTGATGTCCGAACAGCATTGCAATTTTATGATCAATACCGGCAACGCCACGGCGGCTGATTTAGAAAATCTGGGCGAAGAAGTGCGACGCCGTGTGCTGGAAAATTTCGGCGTGGATTTGCGCTGGGAAATCGTACGCCTGGGCAAACCGGCGCCATAAGATATGCCGTCCGCATAGAGTCAGCGTGATGGTGCGTAACAGGTCAGAGCGAAAAAGAAAGCTTGCCCGCCCTGCCAGGGCTGCGGCCGCATGGAGGCATGGGCGGTGCCTGTGCGGCTGCCGCCATTCATTAACACAACTTCGCCAGATTGAGCTGAGCGGCTGCGTTCTGCAGCCAGCCGCAGAAAATCGTCACCTAGCATATCGCCTTGGCGATTGTTTGGCAGGCCTTCTGTCAACGCATTGGGTATCATCCGCATCGGGTGGCTGCTGCGCATGACATAAATGCGCGTCCGGTCGCCCTGACGGCTGGTGGTGCCGTCACGGTGCCATGTGCCGGAGCGGATGAACCGGCCATGTCCTGGCGCGTTAGCGTCGGGCGGCATGATGGTTTCGCGGTGTAGCAGCAGATAGCTATACTCGGGTTTGCCGAACCATTGCCGGTCGAAAGCCAGCACCTGGCTTGCTAATGAAGCCCAAGCGTCAACCAGTTTCTCTTTGGCTATATCGGTCTTTAGCACCTTGTCGCCCAGCCTGCTCACCCGCCGTGTCAGCCGCCGCGCGCAATCGCTAAACTCCGGCGTTCGCAGCGTGGCGATCAGGAAGATTTCCTTGCTGCCGGGCGCGCCGGACAATTGCGGCAACGTCTCCGGCTCCAGCGTGCCCACCACCAGCGGCAAATGCCGCAGGCGCCAGCGCATCGCGTCATTATGATAATCGGTGGCCACGTCCGCCGCGGCCAGTTGGGGCATGAGCCGCAGGACCGGCACGGGTTGCGCCGCGAAAGGGCGCGCTGTAAGCGACAGGCCTGAAAGCGTACCAGACTCCTTGGGCATGGCGGGGTTTATCGGGAAAGGCAATTTACGGCGAAGAAGCAGGACGGCCCGCCTTCCCCACGCTGCGGCACATGCGATGCGTGGACGGTGCCGGTGCCAGCGCCGCCATTCATCAGCACGATCTCCCCGGCCTGCGGTCGGCGTTTCGCTCGCGCCGCCATATGCTCAAAGCCGTGACCATAGACATTGCCCTGCCCGTCATTTGGTACGCCCTCCGTCAGGCGGTTGGACAAGACATGCATGGGATTGTTACTGCGAATGGCGTAAACCCGCGTGGTGTTACCATCCGCGATGCTCACGGCATCGCGGTGCCAGACGCCGGCGAACTTATAACGACCATGCCCCATCTCATCGTCCTGCGGCCGGATATGCTCGCGGTGCAGCAACACATTGGAATGTTTCTGCGCGCCGAACCACTTCTCATCCTGCACGATGATCTGCTGCGCCAACCCCGCCCAGAGCGGTAATAGCTCGTCGCGGGCGATTTCTTCGCGGATGGCACGACTTTTAATACTGGCGGCCTTACCAATTTGGTCGGCGCAGGCAGCAAAGCTCAAGCCCGGCGGCAAACAATCTATATCCAATTGAATATCCGGAGCCTCACGGCGACCGGAAAGCTTGGGCAGCAGTTCCGGTTTCACCTGCCCCACCACCAGCGGCAAGTGGTTCACGCGCCAAGCCGTTGGGTCGCGGTGAAAATCCGCCGTCACTGGTTGCATGACTTTGTCCGCGACAAAATCAATGCCGGAGACCGGCTGGCTGACCGCGCCGAACGGATTCGTCCGCAAAGACGGGAAAAACTGGGCGGCAAAAGCGGGCAATTTGATCATGCGTCAGCTATATGTCTGGCGTAATGGATAGCGACACTTTAACAGCAAAAGCTGCAAATAATGCTGAAAAATCGGCCCGGGGTGCCTTAAGGCCACTCCAGACAGCTAAAGCGTACAGCTAATGGCGGCAAAGAAGGATGGCGTTGCCCGGCTGGGCTGCGTCGAGGAATGCACCGTACCGAATTTATCGCCGCCATTCATCAGCACGATGGCACCCGCTGCCGGCGAAACACTGTTCTCTGTCAAAAACTTAACGGTCGCCTCATCCCTGATGAAGCCCCGCTCGTCATTGGGCATCCCATCGGTCAGCCGGTTGGGCAGCATCCGCATGGCCTGGGCGCTGCGCACGGTATAAAGCCGTGAGACGCTGCCATTCGGTTCTGAGGCGAGGTCGCGGTGCAAGATGCCGGCATATTTATAACGGCCGTGCCCTTCGTCAGCGCCCGCAGGCGGCCGCATCGTTTCGCGGTGCAGCACGAAGTCGATCTGGGTCGGCCGACCGAACCATGCCTCGTCCTGCTTGACGATAGCATGCATGACACTCGCCCATAGCTGTGGTGCAGGACTCTGCATCACAGCCGCGCGCAGTTCCTGACTACCGTCACTGGTTTTAACGCGCTCGGCGACTTCCTTGGCGCAGTGTGCGAAATCCGCGCGCCGCAACTTACCAAAGAGCATGATTTCAGGGTCTTCAGCGTTGCCGGTCAATGTTGTCATGATTTCCGGCCGCAACCAACCGACAACGAGTGGTAGATGTCGGGTGCGCCAGCCGCTCTTGTCGTAACGATAAATGTTCTGCACCGGCTGCATCACCGTCGGCGCGGCAAAATCCACGACCGGCTGCTCCAGCGCCGCAAAGGGCGGTGTGTTGAAGCCGTTGAAAAAACGGGCGGCGAAAGGTGGCAGTTTGAACATCTATCTGGTCAGAACCGAAAGTGGCTGTTCGTTGCACGGACTTTACCCTAGAATCGCGCAAATAATTCAAGCGAATCATCGGAGTAAAGGTTAATGCCTGCCATGGGTAAAAAAGTGGCCGTTTTGTTGGGCGGCTGGTCGGCGGAACGTGAGGTTTCGCTGGTGTCTGGTGCCGCGATTTGCAAGGCGCTGGAGGAACGCGGGCATCTCGTCATCCCTGTCGATGTCCAGCGCGATTTGCCCGGCTTGTTGCAAGCCTTGACCCAGGGACCGCATGGCCGTCCGGACGTTATCTTCAACGCTCTCCATGGCCGGGGCGGCGAAGATGGTTGCATCCAGGGTGTGTTGGAATATCTAGGCATTCCTTATACGCATTCCGGCGTGCTGGCGTCCGCCGTCGCTATGGACAAACCAACGGCGAAACTCGTCGTCGCCGCTGCGGGTGTGCGCTGCGCGCCGGGTGTCGTGGTGCATCGACAGGCGATTGTGAGCAAAGGCTATCCACTACCACCGCCCTTTGTCATAAAACCGATCAATGAGGGGTCGAGTGTCGGCGTCCGCATCGTGCAAAACGGTGATAATCTGGCGCATATCGAGGAAGATAGCTGGGTCTATGGCGACACCGTGCTGGTGGAACGTTATATTCCTGGCCGTGAATTGACTGTCGGCCTGATGGGCACCTTGCAGTCCGTGCAGGCCATGGCCGTAACAGAATTACGCCCGAAGGTAGAATTTTATGATTACCAAGCCAAATATACCGACGGCGTGACTGAACATCTGGTGCCGGCCCCCATCGCGCAGGAGGTGAACAAGTCAGCCCTGCAAATGGCGGAAACCGCTTATCGGGCTCTGGGTTGTAGCGGCGTCGCTCGGGTGGATATGCGTTATGATGATCGGCAACCGGGCAGTGAGGGTTTGCATTTCCTGGAACTCAACACGCAGCCCGGCTTCACGCCGCTCTCATTGGTGCCGGAGCAGGCAAAATATCTGGGGATGAGCTTTGCCGATATCGTCAGCTGGATGCTGGAGCACCCGACATGCCCCGCGTGAAGGCAACTGGCAAATCATCGGCCGGGGGTTTGAGCCGTCTCAGCCCCATGCACCGCGCGGCGCTGCTGGCGCTGGCGGGTTCAATTGTAGCCATCGGCAGCATCATGCTGTGGCAAAGCGGTTGGCCGCAACGCCAACACAACTCTGCCATGCAGAGTCTGTTGGCCGGCACGGCGCGGCTGGGATTTCGCCTGCAGGATGTGCGCGTGGAAGGGCGCGAGCATATCGGCCAGGAGGAGTTACGCGAAGCAATGCAGATCAAGCCAGGGATGCCTACCCTGGCGCTTGACCGTGCTGCGATGGCGGAGCGGTTGCGCCGCTTGCCGTGGCTGGCCGAGGCGCAGATCATGCGCCGCTTGCCCGGGACACTGCTGGTGAAGCTGAACGAACGGCAACCGTTGGCGCGCTGGCAGCACAACGACAAAGTACAGTTGGTGGACACGCAAGGTGTACCGATTTCGCTTACCGACACGAGCGGTTTCGCCCATTTACCGCTCATCGTCGGCGCCGGGGCGCCGCGCCAGGCTTATGATTTGTTGGCGGATTTGAATCTCTATCCCGCGATTCAGCAAGCGCTGCGCGCCGCCATCTATGTCGGCGAACGGCGTTGGGATTTACTGATCGAGCCCGGCGTCACCGTCAAGCTGCCGGAAGGCAAGGAGACGGCGGGACTGAAGCGGCTAGACAAGCTCATGCAGGAGCAGCAAATCCTAACACGCGACGTGCAGACAGTGGATTTGCGTTTTCCAGACCGTCTGATTATCGAGCGGCCGGTCAGCACGCCGGCCAGTAAATCAGCCAAAAACACCTTAAAGCGCTGAGGCATGGGCATGGGTTGGCTGAATGGGTCAGAACACGGCAAGAAGAAGGGCGAAGTTCTCGCGGCGCTGGATATCGGCTCAAGCAAGATCGTCAGCTTCATTGCCAAACGCCAGGCTGATGAGCAGATCAAGGTGGTGGGCGTGGGCCACCACCTCTCCAATGGGATGAAGTGCGGCGTGATCACGGACATGGATGCGGTGGAGCACGCCATCCGTCATGCTATGGAAGCGGCGGAGACCATGGCCGGCATGCGTGTTGACCGCGTGGCGGTGAACATTTCTGGCAATCATATCGTGTCGCGCACCTGCCAGCTGGAATTGCCGCTGCATGGGCGCGAAGTGACCGCCACCGACATTGACCGTGTGCTGAGCCAGTCGCCGGACATTGCCAATGACGGCAGCGACCAATTCCCACTGGAGATCATCCATACCATTCCGGTCAGCTACAGCCTGGACAACCAGAAAGGCATCCGCGACCCGCGCGGGATGGTAGGGCATGTACTGGGCACGCAGCTGCACGTCATCGCAGCCGGCTACGGGCCAGTACGTACGATCGGCGCAGTCCTGGCCCGGCTCGACCTTGAAGTGGAACAGATGGCTGTGAGCGCCTATGCCAGCGGTCTGGCCTGCTTGGTGCCAGATGAGATTGATCTCGGCAGTGTGATTATTGATATGGGCGCGGGCACCACGACTTTCGCTGTCTTTCTTGATGGTCAATGCGTGCATACGGATGGGCTGGCATTGGGCGGCGCCCATGTGACGAACGATATCGCGCGCGGTCTCACCACCTCGCTGCAGCAGGCAGAACGATTGAAGACATTGCACGGCCATGCGCTGCCCAGCGGCGCCGACGATCGAGCGATGATCGAAGTTCCGCCGATGGGTGAAGAGCGGCAGGAGCTGACCAACCGCGTCCCCAAATCGCAGCTCAGTGCCATCATCCGGCCACGCCTTGAAGAAATCTTCGAACTGGTGCGCGGTAAGCTGCGTGGCAGCGGCTTTGATGAAGCTGCCGGCCGCCGCATGGTGCTGACCGGCGGCGCCAGCCAATTGCCTGGTGTGCGCGAAATGGCCCAACGGCTGATGGACAAGCAGGTTCGGCTCGGGCGGCCGGTGCGGATTGGTCGCCCCCTCGCCGCTTATCGCAACGGTGCAACCAGCCAAGACGCTTCGCCGCAGCAGGGCTTGGGTGAAGCGGCGTCTGGCCCCGGCTTCGCCACGACCGCCGGTTTACTGGCAATTGCCATGCAGCCCTCGGTCACAGTGCCGAACCTGGCCGCGGACTACAATGGTGGCTCTTGGTGGGATAGGTTCAGTTCCTGGATTAAACAGAACGCGTAATCGCGTTGTGTGGTTGCATTATTTTTTTCCGACTTCACATAGCTCATCTACCTAGCAATCTTGCCGCCGCTAACTGCCGAAAAAATCACGGCAAAAAGCACGTGGCGCGCACGAGAATGCTTGCCCGAATCAAGCAAAAAGATTCTACTGACGATTACCTATTTTATCCGCTGCGCGGATTGTGACGGAGACGCCCCCATGATCAATCTTTCCATCGCCGACGCCGATAATATTTTACGGCCGCGCATCACGGTCATGGGCGTAGGCGGCGCCGGCGGCAACGCTGTTAACAATATGATCCGATCATCGCTGGAAGGCTGCGATTTTGTGGCCGCCAACACTGATGCGCAGGCCTTGGCCAATTCGCTAGCGCCACGCAAGATTCAGCTGGGCATCACGCAGACGCGCGGTTTGGGCGCCGGCTCCCGGCCGGATGTGGGTCGCGGTGCTGCCGAAGAGCAGACGCATGATATTCTTTCCTGCCTTGAGCAGACAGACATGCTGTTCATAACCGCCGGCATGGGTGGCGGCACAGGCACCGGCGCGGCACCCGTAATCGCCCGCCTTGCCCGCGAGGCTGGTATTCTCACGGTCGGCGTGGTCACGCGGCCGTTTGACTTTGAAGGCAACAAGCGCCGGGCGCTCGCCGATCAAGGCATTTCTGACCTACAGCAGTTCGTGGATACGCTCATCATCATCCCGAACCAGAACCTGTTCCGCATGGCCAATGAACGCACCACCTTCGCGGAAGCCTTCCGCCTGGCCGATGAGGTGCTGCATTGCGGCGTACGCGGTATTACCGATTTAATGGTAATGCCGGGCTTCATGAATTTGGACTTCGCCGATGTGAAGACGGTGATGGCAGAGATGGGCAAGGCGATGATGGGCACCGGCGAAGCCGAAGGCGACAACCGTGCCCTGCGTGCCGCGGAAGCCGCGATCTCCAACCCGCTGTTGGAAGACACTTCGATGAAAGGCGCTAAGGGTGTGCTGATTAACATCACTGGCGGCTTGGATTTGACCTTGTTTGAAGTTGACCAGGCTGCCAACCGCATTCGCGAAGAAGTGGACCCCGACGCGCAGATCAAGGTTGGCTCGACGCTCAGCGAAAATCTCGAAGGTGTCATTCGGGTCTCGGTCATCGCCACCGGCATTGAAGCACCTGTGCAAATGGTTCCGCCAGCTACCACGACGCAAACCGGCTCCACGGGCGGCATGACCCCGCCGAACAGTGGGCTACGCTCTGGTGCGTTGCCGCCCAACCCAGGCCTGGCTGCACGCCCTTCCTTCAACAACGCCTATTACATGGCGCCGCAACAAGCTCCGTCCGTGACCAGCCCGATTGCCGCCGCCGTGACATCATCAACTGCTGAACCACAGGCATCCCAGCAAAACCATGAACCTGAGGCTGCACCCGTTGCGGTAACGGCGGCGCCTCCAGCGCCCCCCATCAATACTGGCTTGCTGCGTGGCCAGCAGGTTGGCGGCCAATTTGTGGCGCCACGACCGATGGAAGCGCCGCGCCAGACTCAGCCGTTGCCCCAGACCTGGCAGCCACCGGCCACCGCGCCGGCATCCGGCAGCGCCGTGACGGCAGAAGCCAAGGGCAACAACAGACGCGCCGACTCGCTCTTCACCCGCATCACCGGCTTCGGTATGGTGCGGCCGTCCAGCGAGATGGCGCCTGGTACGGCGCCCCAGCAGCAGCGGCCGGGTATTGACACGACAACCGAGCGCCCCGCCGGCGCTGTCAAGGCCGATGATGAGGAAGATTTGCTGGAAATTCCAACCTTTCTGCGCCGGCAGTCTAATCATTGATCGCACATTAGTGTAGGCGGGATCGTTGCCCTGCTGTGCTTTGTTATGGATGCCTGCCATGCTTGGAGTAGGTATCGGCGTTAAAGGACATCAGCAAGGGCAATGAACCGTACGGCGCAGGTGCGTTCGGCGACTTTGATTTCCAAGTTGGCGTGCGCCTCCCGCAGCGCGGC
>CAYOGS010000032.1:0-11937 GCA_964403435.1 uncultured Rhodospirillales bacterium
ATTGAATCTCACCACCGGCGCCGGTGCGCTTTTCTTCCAGGAAGCTGAAAATCTCAGGCTGCAGAATATAGCGGCCAATGACGGAAATGTTGGAAGGCGCGTGCTTCGGCTCCGGCTTCTCCACCATACCCCTGACTTTGACGAGTTTGCCGTCGTCGCTGATGGGGTCAAGAATGCCGTAGCGGTTGGTTTGCTCGCTTGGCACGTCAACCACTCCGAGCATATTGCCGCCGACCTTGTTGTAGGCTTCAATCATTTGTTTCAAGCAGGGCTTTTCCGCCAGAACCACGTCATCGGCCAAAAGGACGGCGAACGGTTCATCACCCACCAGGTGGCGTGCACACCATACAGCGTGGCCAAGCCCAAGTGCTTCCCGCTGCCGCGTAAAGAACAGCTGGCCGGATTCCATCTCGGTCGTCTTCAGCAAAGCGAGTTCCGCCTGCTTGTCGCGCATCTTCAGCACATGCTTGAGGTCATTGTTGCTATCGAAATGGTCTTCGAGCGCGCCCTTGCCTCGGCTGGTCACGAAAATGAATTGCTCGATGCCGGCGGCACGTGCTTCGTCCACCGCATGCTGAATGAGTGGGCGATCCACGAGCGTGAGCATTTCCTTAGGCATCGCCTTGGTGGCGGGCAGAAAGCGTGTGCCGAGACCAGCAACGGGAAATACGGCCTTACGAACCGGCTTAATCATAATGATGTCCTTATCTGTGTCTTGCCAAATCAGATTGCGCCGGGCGGAAGACTAAGGGCGTCTTTGACCGCTTCAGTTATCTCTTCCATCGAAAAGGGTTTGGCGATGACCCGGTGCACCAAGGCATCCAGGTTATGCGCCCGCATTCGCTCCTGTGCATAGCCGGAAATCATGACAATACGCAAGTCTGGAAATAGTCGCACCGCCTTCAACGCTAGCGCTATGCCGTCAACGTTCGGCATCACAATGTCGGTAACCAAAACCGCGAAACGCTCGTTAACCAAGGCATCCAAAGCCTGCTGCCCGTCATGAACGGCTGTCACCACATATCCCGCTCCTTGTAGTGAGCGCACAACGAATTCCCGCACGGAAGGATTATCTTCGGCCACGAGAATGTGTGGCGCATCGGCTGCTGGCTGATTATTCATTGATAAATCCGTAATCAAAATCGGCGATCGCTTTATCCGGGTAAGGTTCCATCAATTCAAAGTCCCGTGCTTCCCCAGGCAGTAGCTTGCTGCCAGAGTCTTTGACTTGCCAGGTCAATATGGCATGCCCGGCACTATCGGTAAATTCGTGACCCTCGTTATTCAATGCCGTTATGTAAACAGTGGGCGGCTTGAGCGCCTTACCCGAGCGGTTAACCACCTGACCGCTTAGGCAGAGCATGTCTCGCCCTGAAATCAGGCATTTTTCAGCCTTTTGCAGATGCAAATCAAAACTTTCAACCGGCAATGGCATAATCAAGCCTAGAGTAATATAGAAACGTTCTAAAAACTCAAAACGGGCCGCCAAGGATTCACGCCCGAAATAGCCAGTCATCAAAGTCAGCAATAGCAGTAAAAGGGACATGGCCCAAGCGAGGCGACGGGGCAGTCGTGGCCAAGACCGCGCTACACGGTCAAGATTTTGCCAGAAAGTCTCAGACGGCACTGGGGGTGGCGAAAAGGCCGGATAGGTCGCAGATGCGCCGGTTAACATTGCGGCAAAGGATTGCGTTACTTCAGTTTGCTGGAGCGTTGCCACACCACCAGCCGCCATCTGCCACACGTGATGGCACCGGGCACAACGCAGCCGGCGGCTGGCCGTCATGGCATCATCCGGCACCGTGAAGCGGGTGCTGCAGGCAGGGCAAGACAGAATCATCTTAGAAGCAAGGGGCGTTAAAAAGGGGCTGAGGCATGGCCGCGGCAGGGAGTTAGCCAGCGCGATTCAGGAACTTACCATGCCATGCATAGCTTAACATTTTGTTGCGTGCAATTGCCCTGCTGACAACCCTGCCGGCGTTTTGCATCGCGGCACAAGCTTGCGTATAGTCCGGTCATGATGGCGCTCAGTCTACAGAATATTCATCTTCGCTATGCTTCCGACCCGGACATCCTGCGCGGTATCACTTATGACTGCGCGCCGGGCAGCTTTCATTTCCTCACTGGCGCCAGCGGAGCCGGCAAATCCAGCTTGTTACGGCTGTGCTATCTGGCCGAGCGCCCCAGCGAGGGCAGTGTTCAGATCTTTGGCAAACCCACAGAAAAACTGTCGCGCGACGAGCGTGCACGGTTGCGGCGCCGCATCGGCGTGGTGTTTCAAGATTTTCAGCTGATTCCGCACCTCACGGCAGTCGAAAATGTCATGCTGCCTCTGCTGCTGCGCGGCGCCCGCAAAGGTCCGGCGGCAGACCATGCCCGCCACCTATTGCATTGGACAGGCGCAATCGACCAGGAGGACGCGTATCCTGATCGATTGTCCGGCGGACAGCAGCAGCGGGTGGCGATTGCCCGCGCAGCAATCGGTCGACCGAATCTATTGCTCGCTGACGAACCGACCGGGAATGTTGACGATGCCAGTGCCGAGAAAATTATGCATCTTTTCCATGAATTACACCGACTGGGCACCACCATTATCGTCGCCACGCATAATATGAAACTGGTGGAGAAACATGGTTGGCCGTGCCTGCGACTGGCCGGCGGCCTACTTCTTCCTGTCAATGCCGCCCAGCAGGCCGCCGCATGATTCATGCCCGCATTGACCACGCACTCATCCGCACACCCGTGGCCTGGCCGTTACGAATCATGACTGCTATTATCGTCTTCTTAGCCGGTATGGCGCTTATCAGCGCCTGGTCGCTAGCGCTCGGCGCGACCAAACTAGACCAGGATTTGCGTGGCCAACTGACGATTGAATTGCCACCCAATGAGGACGGCACCATAGCAGCGGAGAAAACGGCTGCCCTAGTCGCTGCTCTTGAAAAACTAGATGGGGTGATTGAAGTTAAACCGCTGACGAATGAGGATGCTGCCCGCCTACTCCGCCCCTGGCTTGGCGCGGAAACCGCGGATGCTTCCAAATTGTCCCTATTGCCATTGCCCCAACTGATTGACGTGCAGGTCCGTGACTCCAAGGCGGTAACGGCGATAAACACTCTGCTCCGCAAAAAATTCACCAGCGCGACACTGACGGATCATCAGCTCTGGCTGGAAGCCCTGGCCGACAAAGCGCGTCTGGCCGCCACGGCGTTACTGGGTCTGGTGGGCCTCATGCTGCTCGCGTTGTTAAGCACAGTCATTTTCGCTTGCCGTGCCGGGCTGAATGTCCAGAAGCCGACGGTAACGTTGCTGCATATTCTGGGTGCCACGGACGACCATATCTGCCGCCAGATGCAGCGCTATGCCTGGCGCCTTGTCTGGCCTGGCTGCCTGCTGGGCGTTGTGGCCTGCGTGGGTGCCGCAATGGCGTTGAGTAGCGCGGCGCACACGCTCCTGCCGCAACAATCCGTCGACATGACAGAGAGCTTTTGGGTGGGTGCCTCTCTCGTAAGTGTCAGCCTGCCGCTGATGACCCTGCTCTTCGCTGGCATGAGCGCCAACCTGGCCACGCGGCGCGTGTTGCAGGCGCTGCCATGACACGCCGGTGGCTGCGATGCCTGGCCATGGTCCTGGCTGGGCTGTTTATTGCCTGGATTGCTGGCTTTAGCCTGTATCTGCAGGATATCCGTATGGCCGAAAACGCGCAAAACGCGCGCCCAGATCTGTTGTTGCCCCTACCAAAAGCTGCAGAAACCGCGATCATTGTACTAACCGGCGGCAGCGAAAGAGTTATAGCTGGGCTTAACCTTCTGCAGCAAGGTAATGGGCGACGGCTGTTTATTTCCGGCGGTGGCGCCAATCTGCCGGACGTGCTGGCCGGTTTGCCACATGACCCCTTACTCGCTCAATGCTGCATTGATTTAGGGCGTGAAGCCGGCAATACTGCTGGTAATGCTCGCGAAAGTTTGCTGTGGCTGGCCGAGAAGAAATTCCAGCGCATTATCCTTGTCACTGCTCATTACCACCTGCGCCGCAGCCTACTGGAATTCCGGCTTCTGGCGCCGACAGCGCTGGAAATCATCCCCTATCCCGTGACCCCCGCGCGCGTGCAAGTGAGCGGCTGGTGGCAGCGGCCACGCACCGCCCTGCTGCTACTGACGGAATATGCTAAATTGCTGGTGACGGCGCTGCGTTACGGACTGAACAGGATATCATGATTGCCTTGCGCTTCCTTGCCTACCGCGTCTTGTTCCTCTGCTGGAATTTAGGGCTGGCAGTCTCCTGCCTGTGGGTGCTGGCGCTGCCGCGCTCCTTCATGTTCCGCTTCACGCGCTTCTATCTCGGTGGCATTACCGTCTTGATGAAATATGTGGCCGGCACGGATTACCGCGTCATCGGGCGTGAAAATCTGCCCGCCACGCCTTGCATCATCGCCGCCAAGCATCTCTCGCCCTGGGAGACCATGGTGCTGCCACTGCTGGGGCGATTGCCGGCCATCGTGCTGAAACAGGAACTCATGCGTATCCCGTTATGGGGCTGGTATGCCTGGAAATACGGTAATGTACCAGTGGATCGCGGCGCTGGATCCCGCGCCATGGTGAAGATGATGAAGGATGCACGCGCGGTCGTCGCGGCCGGTCGCGATGTGCTGATTTTCCCGCAAGGCACACGGTTGGAACTGGGTGAATGGAAACCCTACAAAATCGGCACGGCTGCGATGTATGCGGCTCTGAACGTACCGGTGGTGCCGGTGGCAATTGATTCCGGCTTGTTCTGGAGCCGCAAAGGGAAATTACTGCGCACAGGTACCATTACGGTCGAATTCTTGCCGCCGATTCCGCCCGGCCTGCCGCGCGAAACAATGATGGCGCAGTTGCAAGCCGCCGTCGAAGGCTCCACCAACCGGCTCGTTGTTGCAGGCGGTGGGCCAATTGTTCTCATTCCGGCCGAAGTCGCCAGTTAAATTTAGGAATCATTCCCTGATGCGCCTTAGCTTCGGACTAATTTGTTTGGGATATGCGTTTTCTGCTGCCGCCAGTTCGCCGGGCGTGGTTGAAGGCCGACCGGGCTGCAGTTGGGACGCGACTGTGATCGGCGGTGGTATGATTTCCAGCGCGACGGATGTAACCTTCTTTTCCATCAAACTTGATATAATGCGTGAACGCTGCATGGAGTATGTCCCGCTGGAACTCTGCGGGACTGTCGGCAAGCAAATGCGGATAGACTTTCCCGGCACGGTGCCGCAACAATACCGCCCTGGTGAAACCGTGCGTGTTTGGGTGAATGGCGTAACGGCTAGTGTTGAACAACCGGCCTGCACAAAAAAGCCCATTGTGCGCTGAATGTCATGGTGCTTGTTGCGCCGCGACCGTCACGCGTCGAATGGCCGTTTCCAACAGGCGCGGCGTGATCTGCCGTGTTGGAATTTCCTTCTGCAATTGCCGATAACGCGCCGCGGTCTGGCACAGCGCAACAATGTCTTCAATCTCGGCGGGGTTACGCGCTGCCTGCAGCACACGATGAATATAGTCGTCCGGCGACAGATCTTTCAGCTCATCACCACTGGCCAACGCTGCATCCAAATAATGGCGCGCCACCGCCGCCAGCATGGCAGTGGCTTCGGGCAACAATGGCGTATGGCTAGCGGGCGCCACTGCTGTGCCCGGCATCGGCAATACAATACCGAACAGATTATCTATTTCATTGCCGGGCACATATTGAATAGCAGTGCCGATAACCAAAATATTGGCGCGTTCTGTCGCCGTTTCGATCAGCGCGTCAAGTTCGGTCAGCAGCTCCTCATCTTCACGCGGATCAATCAAATCGAGACGCGGTAACAGCAGCATGAGTTTGGCGTCGCCGCTACGCTGCACCAGGCTTTTGGCTTTCACCAGCGCGTCCGCATTGCGCGGGTTATGTACCGTAACCAGTCTTTCCATGCCGGCAAGCTGGGCGATGCGTTTGGCCAGTGCCTTCTTGCCGCTGAGTGGCGCGCCAATGATCAGGATTTCGTTGCCCGCCCGCAGGCCAGCATAGGCAGCGGGCTGCCGCGCACGGTCAATCAAATCGGCGATATCTTGCAGCAGCGCATCGCAACCTGCCAGCGTCACCGGCAAGTCCGCCACATTTTCAACTTCCAAACTCAGCGCAATGCGCTCGCGCTTTTTAGCATGCTCGAACAAAAATTCGATCAGCACCGGCAACGCCGCCACCGCACCAATGATGCCAGTCAGCAGCACCAACTGTTCGCTGATGAAGGAAATGTTGGTTGAGTCCATGTTATCCTGCCTTATACCAGACTATCCGTCTGTAATGCTTAGGCTTTCGTTAAATCGTTAACCCCCTGAAATGCGCCACAATAATTCATGGCCTCGCCATGATTGCGCCACAAGCTATGCCTAGTTTTCGTTGTGCGTGAATGGTTCGCGCACGTTTCAGGAGGAAACCCATGCGTCGCACTGCTTTGTTTGCCCTCGCCGCCATACTTGCCGTGCCGGCACTGCCGGCCAAGGCCGATAGCGGCATTGACGTAGGCACCATCGTCGGCGCAGGCTTGGGCGGCCTGATCGGCAACCAAATCGGTAAAGGTACGGGCAAGACCGTAGCCACCGTCGCCGGCGTGATTCTGGGCGGCGTTGTCGGACATGGCGTGGATCAAAACTGGGATGGCAATAATGGCTATCGCCGCACGAGCTATCGCACACCCACGCAATATTATCAGCCGCAGCCAGTCTATTACCAAAGTTACCGCCCGTATCAACAGCAGCAGCCCAGCGTTATTTATCAGCGTACGGTGGTGGTTGACGAGAATGATTGGGACAATAATCGTCGCCAACACTATGGCCATTCCAAGCACCATCGCAAACACGGCAACCGGTCCATTCAGGATATGCAGCGGCCGGTGCTCTATGACCGTGGTGGCAGCTCTTATCAGAGTGCGGGCTATGACACGCAAAACAGCAACCGCTACTGCCGCGAATATACTGATCGGGTGCAAGTCGGGGGCCGCTGGCGGGAAAGCTATGGCACTGCCTGTTTACAGCCAGACGGTAGCTGGCAAGTCGTGAATTAACCCTGTTTCCTCTTAAGCCCCGTCATGGCTGGATGTACGCCATGGCGGGGTTTTTGTTTTTGTGCTGCCTTGCTATACCCGGCGCATGACGGAACTTCGCCGCAACGACTTTAACTTTAACCTCCCCCCCGTGCTCATCGCCCAGGAACCCGCCAATCCACGCGAAGCGGGGCGGCTCCTACATGTGCAACCATCCGGTCTGGCCGACCATCATATCCGCGACTTGCCACAGTTGCTCCGCCCCGGCGATGTGCTGGTGACCAACGATACGCGCGTCATTCCCGCCCGGCTCTATGGGAAACGCGACGCCGTGCCTATCGAGATTTTACTGCATCAGAGGCTGGGTGCCGGCCTATGGTGTGCCTTAGCCCGCCCCGGCAAGAGGCTGCGCGTAGGTGACAGGGTGCAATTCGCACAGGATTTCGCGGCCAAGGTGAGTGAAAAATTGCCGGATGGGCAGGTGGTGCTGGATTTCTCCTGCTCGGATGTCGCTCTACAGCAACACTTGGCACAGTATGGCGTGATGCCGCTGCCGCCTTACATTCACCGCGAGCGCGCCGGCAAGACGGAAGACCGGCAGGATTATCAAACGATTTTTGCGCAACAAGACGGTGCCGTGGCCGCGCCGACCGCTGGACTCCATTTTACGCCGACCTTGCTGGCACAGCTGGAAGCGCACGGTATCGAACGCGTTGCGGTCACACTGCATGTGGGGGCTGGCACCTTCTTACCGGTCAAGGCCGACAGGCTGACCGACCATGTGATGCACAGCGAGTGGGGCTGCATCACGCCGGAAACGGCGGCCGCTATCAATGCGGCGCGCGTGGTCGGTCGGCGTATCGTCGCTATCGGCACCACTGCGCTGCGGCTGCTGGAAACCGCACACAGCACCGATGGCCAAACACAGGCGTTCAGCGGCACGACAGACATTTTTCTGCATCCAGGCAAGACGATCCGCAGCGCTGATGTCCTGATGACCAATTTTCATCTGCCGCAATCCACATTGTTCATGCTGGTCTGCGCCTTCACCGGCATGGACAGGATGCTGCAGGCCTATGCCCACGCCATCGAGCAGGGCTACCGTTTCTATTCCTATGGCGATGCTTGTTTGCTAGAACGCATGCCATGACAACATCCGGACTTACTTTCGAACTTCTGGCCACCAGCGGCGTGGCACGGCACGGGCGGCTGTCGACCGCGCATGGCACAGTGGAAACACCGGCATTCATGCCGGTTGGCACGGTTGCCACCGTGAAAGCCATGCATCCGGAAGCCGTGGCGGCGACCGGAGCCGAGATAATCCTGGGCAACACCTATCACCTCATGCTGCGGCCTGGAGCCGAACTGGTGGCGGAGTTGGGCGGGCTGCACCAATTTATGAACTGGCCTGGGCCGATCTTGACTGATAGTGGCGGATTTCAAGTCATGTCGCTCAGTCAGCTGCGAAAGATCAACGAGAACGGCGTTACCTTCCGCTCACATCTGGACGGCAGCGCACATGAGCTGACTCCGGAACGCTCCATGCAGATTCAATATCTGCTGGACAGCGACGTGACCATGAGCTTCGACGAATGCACGCCTTTTCCGGCCACGCAAGAACAAGCCGCCGCCTCAATGCGTCTTTCCATGCGCTGGGCGGAGCGCAGTAAGACGGCGTTCCAACCGCGTCCGGGATATGGGTTATTCGGCATCAATCAGGGCGGAATTTACCCAGAATTGCGCGCCGAATCAGCCACGGTGTTGCAGCAAATCGGATTCGATGGATATGCCATTGGCGGCCTGGCAGTGGGCGAAGGGCAAGCGTTGATGTTCACGATGTTGAACAGCACGGCGCCGCTGCTGTCCGCGGATAAGCCGCGTTACCTGATGGGTGTCGGGCGGCCGGACGATATTGTCGGCGCGGTGGCGCGCGGCATTGACATGTTCGACTGCGTGATGCCCACACGTTCCGGCCGCACCGGCCAGGGCTTCACGCGGCGCGGCACGGTGAATATCCGCAACGCCCGCCACCTGCGCGACCCCAGGCCGCTGGAAGCAAGCTGCAGTTGCCCGGCCTGTCGCAATTATAGCCGCGCCTATCTGCATCATTTGTTCCGTGCCGGCGAGATGCTGGGGCCGATGTTACTCACCTGGCACAATCTTCAGCATTATCAGGATTTGATGTTGGATATCCGCACGGCCATCGCCGCCGATCGTTTTTCTAAATTCCATAACGAATTCGCTACGCAGCAAGCGATGGGTGACATCGCTCCTCTAACCGGTTAGCGATTCAGCACCAGCAACGTGGCGGCGGTTGGTGGCATGGTCGCGATCGTTTCGCGCAAAGCGACGTTAAAGTCCGCCAAGGCCTGTGGGCTGCGCGTTGGGCGGATGTGTCGCCGTGTCTCGGCGAGGACATCCGCTACCACTTCCGGCATCAGCGGCCGTGCTTGCTTCAGCACTGCACCGCCCCGGTTGATTGCACGCCTGATGTGGCGGGAACTGACGGCATCATATGGCGCGTCTTGCCGCAGTAGTACGACACGAAAGGCGTGGTGCGCGCCGATGACGCTGGCTGCTGTCAAGGTGCCGGCAACAATTTGTTCGCGCAGCTTTTGTCCGTCCCGTTCACGCACCCCGCGCACGACATGCGTTACATCGCGCGCCAGGCTGCGAAACAGTGTCTTGATTGAATTACTGGTCGCCACTTCCACGCGCGGCGCCAATGGGTCGGGCAAAGCCAGGGCAAACAAACTAGCCGCATTGTCGAGTTCCAACAGCCGCGGCACGGATTTTTGTTTCGGGCGATGCAGCACGATAACGCGAATGGTGCCGTCAGTCGTATCAGCCATCTTCGCTAACATATGAATATGCGCGACATTCACCGGATCGAATGATCCGGGATAAGCGATCCGCCTAGCATCCGGCGGCACACTATCAGTGGTTTTGAACGGCATGGCCATGAGTTTGAAGTATTCGATTCTCAGCCCGTTTTGGCAAGTCCAGTATTGGTTTCAGAGCCAATTTGACAATGTGCAAGTGCAGCATCCCTGTGATGCAACTAAATTAACACTTTTCCCGCTTTGCCTCTCCGCGTTTTCAAGCCAACATCGGCCAGCAAGAGGAAAAAAATGGGACTTCCCAAGGTAAGCGTAATTATTCCCGCTTATAACCGTGCCAACACGATCGGCGCGGCGATAACAAGCGTGTTGCGTCAAACCGAGCCCAACTTCGAGCTGCTCGTGGTTGATGACGCCTCGACTGACCACACCAAGGATATCGTGCGGGAGTTCCGCGATACTCGCCTCGAACTCATCGAACATACTCAGAACGGCGGCAGCAGTGTGGCGCGCAATACCGGCATCAAGGCGGCACGTGGCCGCTATGTCGCCCTCTTGGACAGCGATGATCTTTGGTTCCCGCGCATGTTGGAATCCCAACTTGATCGCTTGAAGGCGGCACCAAAAGAGGTCGGCGGCATCGTTTCTGACCATGTTTATACGGATGAAGCGCGACACCCGCGCTTCGTGCGCCGCAATTCCAGCAGCAGTCGCAGCCCGGATGAATTGATTCTCATCGGCCATGGCGTCGGCATGGGATCGAGCCTCGTAGCTCCCAAAGAGGTCTTCGGCCATGTTGGCGATTATGACCCGCGCTATCCTCGTGCCCAAGATTGGGAATGGCTGTTGCGTTTCCGGCAACAGAACCAGATGCTCATCAATCCAGAAATCCTGTTTGCCTACCAGCAAAGCACTTACAGCAAGCCGGCGGTTGTGCGGCAATGCGTACAGCAGATCGAGGAACAGCACGGGCCGGTGATTGCGGAGCGCGATGGGCGCAAGCCCCATTTGCAGTTCGTCGCCGCGGTGGACTGGAAGCTGGCGCGCACGGAAATCGCCGAAAGGCACTGGGCGGATGGTGCACAGAGGCTGCTCGAATCCGCTCGTGCCTCGACCAACGAGCTGGTGCATTACGGCGCCAGGCTTGTACGAGACCGGGCGCGCGTGCTGCTGGGCAGCACCAAAGGCTTTGACCCCAAGGACTTGACCCCTTAAACCTCTGTTATCTCAACATTCTTCTATACGAATGACTTTATATTCAGGCTGACAAAGCTAGGCAGCATGCTCTACATTCACGGTTATGTTTCGCCGTTGCGCCTGCCTTGCTGTCCTTGCCCTCTTCGCCATGGCTGCCCATGCGACGGAAACGACTGCCACGCCGGCCAATAACAGTGACAGCAAACCCAAAGCCGAGGCGCCGCGTTACGGTGCGCTGCGCTTCGTTGCTGTCAATCTGCGCAAGGGACCCGGCAAACGTTACCCCATTGACTGGGTCTATCGCCGCCCTGGCATGCCGGTGGAAGTGATCAAGAGTTTCGATACTTGGTATCGCATCCGTGATTATGAGGGTGCCGAGGGCTGGGTCCATAAGACACAGGTGAAATTCCAACGCCGGGGAATGATTACCGGGAAAATCCGGCCGTTGTTTGAATCCCCTGACGATAAGTCAGCCGTGCAGGCCTATCTGCAGCCACTCGTATTGTTCGACCTCACTGGCTGCTCGGCCGAGTGGTGCGCCGTGCGTGGCGAAGGTTTTTCTGGCTATCTGCGGAAGACCGGTTTTTTCGGCGCCTATGCCAAGGAAGTGTTTGAATGAGCGTAGCATCCCTGACCGGTAAGAATCTGCTGCTCGTCATCAGCGGTGGCATCGCGGCCTATAAGACGCTCGAACTCATCCGCCGATTGCGCGAACAAGGAGCGCGCGTGCGCTGCATCCTCACTAAAGGGGGCGCGCAATTTGTGACACCACTGGCCGTCAGTAGCCTATCCGGCGAAAAAGTCTATCAGGACCTATGGTCGCTGACCGACGAACAGGAGATGGGGCATATC
>CAYOGS010000033.1:0-11899 GCA_964403435.1 uncultured Rhodospirillales bacterium
CTTCAATTCCGCCAAGCGCACGCGGAGCTGTTCTTGATCTTCCATCAACATCATTTTGCCTGATTTTTGTAGAAAAAACCATTAGCAGAAAAAAATCGGCAAGGCTATGTTTTCTTAGCTAAATATTTGCGCGATTCGCGTTTTCTTCACCTTATTCACAAGCTTTTGGGATTCTTTTCATCATGAGCATCAAGCCCAAAAAACGCATCGGTATTCTTACCAGCGGCGGCGACTGCGCCGGGTTGAACGCCGTCATTCGCGCCGCCGTGCTGCATGCAGCAACGCTGAATTGGGAAGTCATCGGCATTTTGGATGGCACACACGGCCTGTTGGTCAATCCGCCTCAAGTGCGTCCGCTGAGTGTCAACGATGTTGACACCTATGTATTGCGCCAGGGCGGCACGATGCTGGGCACGACCAACAAGGGAGATCCCTTCGCCTATCCCATGCCAGATGGTACGCTCAAAGACCGCTCAATGGAAATCGTCAACGCTATCAAGCATCTCGGGCTCGAAGCGATCATCGGCATTGGCGGCGACGGCAGCTTGGCAATTCTACGCCGGCTCATGGCGCTTGGCGATATACCGCTCATTGGCGTTCCCAAGACGATTGATAATGATTTGGGTATGACGGAAACCTCAATCGGTTTCGATACCGCTGTCGCCATTGCCACGGAGGCGCTCGATCGGCTGCAGCCCACGGCGGCGAGCCATGACCGCGTGATGGTGCTGGAAGTCATGGGACGAGATGCTGGACATATTGCCCTGGCGGCCGGCATCGCCGGCGGCGCGGATGTGATTCTCATTCCAGAAATCCCCTACGATATTCAGAAGGTCGCGGCGCATATCAGCAAATTGCGTGAGAACGGGCGGAATTTCTGCCTTGTCGTGATCTCCGAAGCCGTCAAGACTGTAGAAGGCGCTGCCCTAACAAAGAATCTGCATGGCGGACAGCAGCGGTTAGGTGGCATTGGCAATTACATAGCGCAGCAAATATCCGAAATGTGCAACGCGGAAACGCGTGTCACCGTGCTGGGGCATGTGCAGCGCGGTGGCCAGCCCAGCGCGCAGGATCGGCTGCTGGCCTCCACCTTCGGTGTGCACGCCGTAGAATTGTTGCGCCAGGGCAAGAGCGACCGCATGGTTGCCTGGAGCAACCGGCGTGTTATTGACGTTGCGATTGCCGACGCCATCAAACGCTATCAAAATGTTGAGCAAGACAGCACCTTGATGCTCACCGCACGCGGCCTTGGCATCAGCTTTGGCGATTAGCTTGAACAAAATATTGCAACCGGCGACGAAGCAAATACAATTTTAACCATAAGCAATCTTCTTGCTTTTTCGCCGCGTATCGCAATTGTGCCCCCCGAGCTACCAAATTTCGTGTATAGTCTTTCGGTTGCACGTCGATCAAAGAGGAGGATTCCGCATGTCACTGGTACAACGGATAGAAACTCTGCGTAAACGCCACGCCCAACTGGAACATCTGCTAAACGATGAAGAACACCGCCCGTTACCCGACCTAGTCAGGGTACATAAATTCAAGCGGGAAAAACTGCTCCTTAAGGATCACATCCACGCTCTGGCCCGCAAGACCGACGAAGACGAAGTACAGCAAAGCACCGGCTGATTGAGCAGGGAAGCGGCTCACCTGATGCTCGTCCACGCCTCTGGAATCATGCTTGGGCGGCGCGGAGAAATTAAGTAGCCAACTGCACTCGTCGCCCAATGCCAAGGCAAACCTAGGCATTGTTTTCATGGCCATAGAGGAAGGTAACCCGTTTGTCCTTCTTTATTGCGTGCTTCCCTCAACTCCAGCTGACAAAATCAGCATAGAGTTGCTGGCGCTGCAGGTCTTCGAACTTGCTGCTGTTGCCGAATGCTGGCGGCACAAAGGCGGCAACGTTAGATTTCGGCAAAAACCATTTTAATGACTGTAATCGTAGTGAACGATTTTTCAGCCAAGTGATGATCATTCGCTCGGTCCCTACGCGCTTTGAAAATCTTGTCGGTTCGTTCATCGCTATCCTAAACTTGGCAGCGATCAAACTCTGTTTGCGCTAAACCGCTCTAGAAACATCTCCTATGGAGAGAAGCGGTCAGTTGGTGGGCGCCATGCGCCCTAACACACTCGACCGAATAAGTTACGAACTGGCAGGAATTGATGGCGGACAATTGGCGTAGAAGGCGAGCAGTTGCAATTGCCCTTGTACTGCTCATCGCAGGGCTGGGCCTCAACTATCTACTGCAACCGCCCCAGATTAAGATTCAGCCGAAGCTGCCGGGGTATGACCATCCAAAATTTCTGGAAACGAATGCTTGGGCGAAGGCCAACTGCCGCGGTGTCGTCCCTGACATCAACAAATGTAAGGCGGCGCTTGCGGCGTTGGACGGGTCGGGCGATGCCGCGTTGAAGCTCGCGGACAGCATCGCGCCAGACGATGTCGAAGGCCGGAACTATTGGCTAAAGATCGCTGCAGCGAATGGTAGCGCCGAGGGAATGCGCCGGCTGGCAGAAGCCTATGGTCAAAGACCAGCGAGCCCGGACGGCATCGGCAAAACCATCTTGGGACGGGAGATAGCACAAGTCATGGGCTGGCAGGGTGCAGGTTGGCTAGAACGCCCTGAGCGCGACAAGGAAGAAGACAGTGCCAAGCTCATGCAAGTCCTCAATACAGCAAGGGATGATTGTCGCCGATATTGGCGCCGGAACCGGCTATTACAGTCGGCGCATGGCTGAAAAAATCGGCACTTCAGGCAAAGTCTATGCCGTTGAGATCCAGCCGGAAATGCTGAAGGTCATCCGCAAAACCGCGACCCTCGCCGGCATCACGACCATCATGCCGATTTTAGGCCAGGCCGACTCTGTGCCCTTACCGCCAGGCTCTATCAATTTGGCCCTGATGGTCGATGTCTATCATGAACTCACCTTTCCCAAGGAAGTCCTGGCCAGCACTATTCTGGCCTTACGTCCGGGCGGGCGTATCGTTTTTGTTGAGTATCGCGCCGAAGACCCGCTCGTACCGATAAAACCCCTCCATAAAATGAGTGAGGCACAAATTAAGCTCGAAGCAGCTATTCACCCCGAGCTTATTTGGGATCACACTGCGAATAGCCTGCCCTGGCAACATGTCGTCATTTTCCGTAAGCATTCGATAGCGACGCAGTCGCCATAGTGCGAGCCGTACCAGAGGACAGCGCAACAGCCTGACCGGTTCTGTCACTTCAATAAGATTCACCCGGACAAGTCTTTCGGTTATCGTTCCGCGAGTGAGTACATCAGATCGCGCTCGGTTCTGGGATAATGTGTGATTGCATTCGGCATCAAAGCTGACGACCTTAGCCTGCCCAGCCGTCGATGTGCCGGTGGCCATGCCCGCGAAGCCCACACTGGCGTCTTAAATATTGTTCATGAGGGGCAATGGAATTGATCTGACCGGTGTTCTGTAAACTGTCCATTAGCGCACAGGACGAGTGCATTTCCGGTTTAATAAGAGGCGAAGACAACAAAAAAAGGGTCTGCCTATGGCAGACCCTTTTCGTAAGCTAACGAAAAACGAATTAGGTAATGGCAGCTTTCTTCAGCTTGGCCAGTGCGCGGATTTTGACGCGGACGCTGGCGGGCTTAGCTGGTGCTGGCACCATTTCGCCAGTTGCGGGGTTACGCACGAGTGTGCCGGCCTTACGGGCGGGAACCTTGCGCAGCGTGACCTTCATCAAACCCGGCATAGTGAATTCGCCAACGCCCTTGGGATGCACGGAGCCGAGCATCACGCCTTCCAGCGTCGCCCACACACCGGCAGCCTGCTTGCGGCTGATTTCGTTCTGTTCCGCAATCAGGGTAATGAGCGCGGACTTAGTCAGCGATTCCTTGACCGGACGCACGACACCTTCCGCCGCTTTGGTGCTTTTCTTGGTGGCCATTTTATTCCTCATTTGCTGTGGATTGATTCGGGAAATTCAAAACTTGCACCATCATGGTTGCCACTTTTCAACGCGCTGGCCAAGGGTTTTTGCAGGAATTCACATGAATTTATGGCGAAAACGGCCGAAATCAGCCACGGTCAGCGCAATTTGCAGCTCTTTTGCTGTTTTGCCGTCCTTTTCCGAGAGAATCCGCGCATGCGCATGAACCCAAGCGAGCGCGGCACCATCACCAAAGGGTATCTTGACCGTGACGATGGTTTCAGCCGTGCCCAGCACGGCTTCCACTTGTTCAAGCAGTTCCTTCAGCCCCTCGCCCGATTGCGCTGATACAGCGACGATGCCGCCGCGGCCGTGGTGCGTCACTTCCGCCAGATCTCCCGCCTGCCCCGCCTGCACATTCTGCCGGCGCGATTCATCCTGCAGCAAACGGCGGTCATCGGAGTCGAGCAAATCAATTTTATTCCGCACTTCGATAAGACGTCTGTCATCAGCGCCGATACCGAGATCGGCCAACACCAACTCCACATCACGTTGTTGCGCCCGCGTATCAGTGTGCGCGATATCGCGCACATGCAGGATGACATCCGCTTCAGTCACTTCCTCCAGCGTCGCACGAAATGCCTCGATCAACTGTGTCGGCAGATCGGCAATGAAGCCCACGGTATCAGACAGCATGACTTGCCGGCCAGATGGTAGTTCCAACTTGCGCATCGTGGTATCAAGCGTGGCGAACAGCATGTCCTTCGCGAAAACATCCGCCGCCGTTAGCCGGTTGAACAAGGTAGATTTTCCGGCATTGGTATAACCCACCAGCGCGACGGTCGGCAGTTCCGCCTTGTCGCGCGCCGTACGTTGCAAGCCACGCGTGCGGCGCACTTCCTTCAGCGCAGCCTTGATTTTCACGATACGCTGGTCAATTAGGCGCCGGTCCATCTCCAGCTGTGATTCACCCGGGCCGCCAAGAAATCCAAACCCGCCGCGCTGCCGTTCAAGATGCGTCCAGGAACGCACAAGCCGCGACCGTTGGTAAGTGAGCGCCGCCAGCTCGACCTGCAGCTGGCCTTCCGCTGTCCGCGCTCGCGCGCCGAAAATTTCTAAAATCAGTCCAGTGCGGTCAATGACCTTGCACTGCCAGGAGCGTTCCAAGTTACGTTGCTGAATGGGTGTCAGGGCATGATCAATGACAATAAGGTCAATAGTGTCCGCCGTCACAGCGGCCCCGATCTTCTCCACCCAACCGGCGCCCAGCAGTTGCCCCGGCGACGGCTTGGTCAAACGCACAACATGGGCAGCGATAACAACTAGATCAATTGCTTCAGCTAGGCCCCAAGCCTCAGCAAGCGCCGCTTCAGGCATGCGCGGCTGCGATACCCCCGGCAGCAGCGGCTTGATAACTAGGGCGCGCTTGCCGTTCATTCAGTCATCAGACGAGAACAGTGGCCGTCGGTTCGCCTTCTACGACCGGCTCAAACAGCTGCACGGGTACGGAAGGCATGACCGTAGAGATGGCATGTTTATAGACAAGCTGCGCATGGGAATCGCGCCGCAGGAGCAAGGAAAAATTATCAAACCAGGTCACAACCCCCTGCAGCTTGACCCCATTGACCAGAAAGACCGTAACCGGGGTTTTGTTTTTACGAAGATAATTGAGAAAAACATCCTGAACACTCTGCGCCTTACCATCACTCATTAACAATATCCCCCCAAAAAACTTTCAACTCATACCCATTATACAGAACTGAAGCTGCCGCGCTCAAAGATACTTCATTTCGGCATACGATATCAAACAAAAACCTTTATTTTAACGCATCAGATGGCAAAAAACGCAGACATACCGCGTCATGCAAAGCGCGCAGAGACCGTGCTAGAATGATGTCAGACGCGCTGTGATCGGCCTGTTTCCCGAGAATGACCGGCTCACAACTGCCGGCCAAAGCCGTCTCATAATCAACCTGATTATCGCCCACGAACCAGACTCGCCGCGATGCGACGCGGGTGATTTGCCGGATTTTGATGATTCCATCGGGTGCTGGCTTTCCCTTATCCACATCGCCGGCACCAACGACAACCGCGAAATAATCTTCCCAGCCGAGGTGCTTGATTTCCGCTCGCAAAAAACCCGACTGCTTGTTGCTATTGACGGCTAGCGGGATGCGCTGCTTCGCCAATTTAGCCAGCAACGGGGCAGCAAAAGGCTTCAGTCGTAAATGCCTTATATGTTCTGCGGCGAAAGTGGCATAAAAAACCTCCTGCGCCTTCGGCCAGTCCGCGCCAAACCAGACAGGAAAAATCTCTTTCAAGGCGATGCGACAATTCTGCCGCGTCTCCGCCAGCGACCAAACGGGTTGGCCGAATGCGGCGCGAGCGGCGTTGATCGCGAGGTGAATCGCTGCATAATTATCCACCAGCGTATCGTCCCAGTCAAAAATGATGAGCTCCGGGCACGGCAATTGCTTAAGCTTCATAGGCGAGCCTGTTTGGCCTGGGCGTAACGCACTGCCTGCCAAATGGCCGCAACCATGCCTGCTGCATCGGCTACGCCATTGCCAGCTATGTCAAAGGCCGTTCCATGTCCAACAGATGTGCGGATGACAGGAAGGCCAACAGTCACGTTCACGGCTTCGTCAATCCCAAGAACTTTGATCGGTGCAAGACCTTGATCATGATACATAGCGACAACCATATCGAAATCACCGCGGCGCGCTCGATAGAACAGCGTATCAGCCGGATGAGGACCGGAAACATCCCAGCCCTGCCCTTGCGCCTCCCGGATTGCCGGTGTGATTTTAGCCGCTTCTTCGCCATGGCCAAACAAGCCGTCTTCACCAGCATGCGGGTTGATGCCACAAACGGCCAGCCTTGGCCTTGCGATGCCGCTGGCGAGCAAGGCCTGATACCCACGCGCGATGGTGCGGAAAACCAGCCCCGGTTCGATCGCCACTATCGCATCGAGCAGCCCTAGATGCATTGTCACATGAATGACACGCAAGTCAGGACGCTCCATCATCAACGAGACCTCAGGTACGCCGGCAAGCTGCGCCAAGAGTTCCGTATGTCCGGGATAATAATGACCAGCCAGATGCAGCGCTGCTTTGCTGATGGGTGCTGTTACCAGCGCCGCGACCTCCCCAGCCAAAGCCCACTTCATCGCGGTGGCGATTGCGCGATAGGCGCCTTCACCGGCCAGGGCACTGACGGCGCCATAGGGCAAATCCTGGGGGATAAGCTTCAGGTCATAGCAATAGACCGTTTTAAGGGCGCTGGAAACTTCCTGCGGATGATTGATGGCAACGATAGAGCTGTTAAGACCGCAGAATTCTATTGCGTCAGCCAGGCGGTTCTTATCACCGACAACGACAAAACGAACGTCCTGCGGCAAGCCATGTGCCGCGAGGGCTTTTACGACAATTTCAGGACCGATACCGGCGGCATCGCCCATACTGATGGCGATGAGTGGCAACGGCAAGGGCGCAGGATTCAATTGACCGTGCTTTCAGCGCCGATATGTTCCGGAATCAGCTTGTTATCGTTATTACCATGGACGCCAAGTAATTTTAGCTTGCGATGCAGCGCCGACCGTTCCATGCCGATGAAGGTAGCAGTACGTGAAATATTGCCACCAAAGCGAGTGACCTGTGCGAGCAAGTACTCGCGCTCGAACATCTCCCGCGCATCACGCAAGGGCAGTGCCATGATTTCGCCGCCCCGTTCCCAGCGCAGGACATTCGGAGTCTGCGAGGTGATATCCGGCGGCAAGGCGCTCGCCCGAATCGGCTGGCCATCGCCATTGGCCATAATCAGCAGCCATTCCATAGCGTTTCGGAGTTGGCGCACATTGCCCGGCCAGGCGTAGGCCTGCAGCGCCGCAATGGCTTCTTCGCTCAATTCACGCACCGGCAGACCAGCGGACTCGGCCGCACGCTGCAGGAAGTGTTTGGCCAATAGGGGGATATCGTCCCGCCGCTCCGCCAGGGATGGCACCTTGATGGGCACAACGCTCAGCCGATAGTACAAGTCCTGCCGCAGATGGCCGGCCTGCATTTCAGCTTGCAAATCCCGGTTGCTGGCGGCAATCACCCGCACATCTACCTCAACCTTGCTGCTACCGCCAACGCGGTTGAAGACCTGCTCGTGCAGCGCGCGCACGATCTTGCCCTGGGTCTCCAGGGGCATATCGGTGATTTCGTCCAAAAACAGCGTGCCGCCATGTGCTTGCTCAAATGTACCAACCTTGCGCACACCACCATTCGCGTTCGGCTCAACGCCAAACAACTCTACCTCAAGCTGCTCCGGCCGCATGGTAGCACAATTCATGACGACGAAAGGCGCCTGGGCACGCTTTGAACGAGCGTGAATCATCCGTGCGACGACTTCCTTGCCTGAGCCGGGCATGCCAGTGACCAACACACGGCTACTGGTGGGCGCGACGCGGTCAATCACCTGCCGCAACTGCGTAACGACGGCGGAACGGCCAATCAAGTCGCTTTCGGTGGCGGCGCGAAAGCGCAGCTCGGTATTCTCGCGCCTTAGCCTGGCGGCCTCCAGTGCGCGTTGGACGAGAAGGATAAGGCGGTCAGCCTTGAACGGCTTTTCAATAAAATCATAGGCACCCTTCTTGATGGCGGCGACTGCGGTTTCGATATTGCCATGGCCACTGATCATGATCACGGGCAGAGCCGGATGGTCACGCATCACTTGATCCAGCACTTGAATACCGTCCATGCGACCGTTCTGCAACCAGATGTCCAGCACGACCAAGCTTGGCCGGCGTGCCGCTATGGCGTTTAAGGCCTCTTCCGCACTCGCTGCCTGCCGTGTCTTCAAGCCTTCATCATTCAAGATGCCTTCGATCAGCAGCCTGATATCCGCTTCATCATCAACAATCAGGATATCGTGCGCGAGAGTTTTTTCGTCTTTCATGGTCTCACCTGTCCGGAGTAACCCGCCAGCGGCGGGAGATATATGGAGTGCATGCCTGAAGTCAGAAACAACCAGTTATCATACCATCTGCCCATTCTACGCCGCATTGCCCGTTTAAACTTCTGAGGTTCCGGTGCGCCGCGCTGGCTGGGCGAGAATCAATTCATCCTGGTCAGTATGCGTGATTCCATCACTGTTGCCTAGAGTCATCACCGCTGTGTCCAACACAGCGCGTTGCAAGGACAGCACAACGGCGGCGCCGCCGCCCGGATTGTCCTCCAACGACAGATTGCCGTGATGGTCTTCCAGGATCTTCTTGACGATAGCCAAGCCAAGCCCCGTACCTTTGGCACGCGTTGTGACATAAGGCTCCGTCAGTCTATGCCGGTCTTCATGCGGCAAGCCTTTACCGTTGTCACTAATGCGTACAATGACGTTTTCTTGCGCGACTAGCAGTTGCAGGACAATCCTACCACGCGGCAAGTCTTGATGGTCAGCAGCCTGTCTGCCTTCAATGGCTTCGATGGCGTTCTTAAGAATATTAGTGAACGCCTGCGCGATCTGGCGGGCATCACACAGCACCAGAATGGGCGGCGCTGGCAAGTCCTGTACAAAATCCAAATCGTGCCGATCAGTCCCCTGCATGAAAACTGCTTCACGGCACAGCGTCACAATATCGTGCGGCGCCAACACCGGCACAGGCATCCGCGCAAAGGCCGAAAACTCGTCTACCATGCGGCCGATATCCTCCACCTGGCGTGTGATGGTGGCGATGCAGGAAAGAAACACTTCAGGGTCGGACTTGATTTCGCTGCTATAGCGACGCTTGATCCGTTCAGCAGCCAGCTGAATTGGCGTGAGCGGGTTCTTGATTTCATGAGCGATCCGGCGGGCGACATCTGCCCAAGCGGCTTTGCGCTGCGCCAACAATAAATCCGAAACATCGTCAAATGTGACGACAAAGCTGCGCGGAGCTGTTCCAGCCATTTCCGCAGCCGCTCGCACCAACAAAGTTCTGACCGGAACGGCTTCGCGCCGCACTTCGATCTGCCCCTCGCAATGGCGGGAACCGGCATTTAGACCAGCCAGTAGTTCCTCAAGTTCGGGTAACAACTCGACGATTGGCAGGCCGATGACTGTCTCCGCCTCCGTCAAGCCAAAGAGATCCGCCGCCGCCTGGTTAACCAGGTTCACGCGGAAATGCGCGTCCATGCCGATAACTCCTGCCGGCACAGTTGTCAGCACCGCTTCAATGAAACGCCGTCGATAATCCAGCAACCGGTTAGCGTCCACCAGCTCGGCCCGTTGATTTTCTAGCTGACTGGTCATGCGGTTAAAGGCCCGCGTCAACAAACTGAGTTCGTTTTCCGTGCCAGCTTCTTCCGGTATACGTGCCGTCAAGTCGCCGCCACGCACCTTTTCCGCGGCCGTCACCAGATGCCCGATAGGCTGCACCAGCTGACCAGCGAAGAAGAGTCCAAACCATACGGCCGCCAACAGCAGGAGCAGCGCCGCCATACTGAAAACCACGGCGAACGTCAGTTCCACATTTTTTCGCTTCGCTTCCATTTCTCGATAATCTTTAACGGCACCTTGCGATGCGGCCATATGAGCCAGAACCTTGGGCTCAACCAGGCGGCCGACAAACAGATACATATCAATAAAGTTATCCAGCTTGAGTAAAGCGCGCACCCGCGCATCATCGTCGCTCAATCGTAATACAACTTCGCCGCCCTTGGCGCGTTCCAGCATTTCGGGAGAGATCGGCTCCAGGCTGAGAGAAAAACTGAGGCCAGCCCGCGCCAGAATCTTTCCGCTACCATCAAACACGATAGCTTCGTTGAGCGAGCGCACGGTGGCTTGCGCCATCACGAGCTGCGAAAAGACCGTCTGAGCCGGATTGAGCCGAAAGGCCTCACGGTTCAAATCATTGGCCATAGCCAGCGCGTCCGCCCGTAGTACCTGCTGATGCTCCTTCAAGTAGGATTGCGCCACCACCAGCGATTCATTGACGATTGTCCGCACTTTATCGCTGAACCATGACTGCACGCCGAAATAGAACAGCAGACCGGCAAACACGGCGACCACGATGGAAGGCATGACTGCCAGCAGGGTAAAGACGCTGACAATCTTAACATGCAGCTTTGACCCTGCCTGGTTACGCCGCCGGGTGACAAACAGCTTAACCAAGCGATGCACGATGAGGCCGCAAAGCATCAACATCAAAATCAAATCGAGCATCAGCAGAGCGGACACGAAAGACGGGTCATTTTTGCCGAAGGGCGCCGCTTCCGTCAGCGCGGCATAGGTGGCGATGCCTGCGGCGAGCGCCGCCACCGTAAGACCGATAGCCAACTTTGCGCGCAAGCGCACCCGCCCGGCCCAAGAGGAAAATTGCTGCAAACGTCTGCCGGCTGCCCGATTCATCTTCATACCGCCCCGCGCGGTAGCAAATTGTGCCGCCGCAGCTTCTTACGCAAAGTGTTGCGGTTGATGCCCAGCAAGGCGGCCGCTTTTAGCTGATTGCCCTGGCATCGCTGCATCACCTGCTCCAACAATGGCCGCTCCACTTCCTGCAAAACACGCTCATAGAGGTCGCCCTCGCCATTGGGGTCGTCATAGGCCAGCAGATTTTGGACCTGGCTGGTAACAGTATCGGCCAATGATGCCGCAGGGATGCTACGGATCGTTACGGTCATGCGGCCAAGACCCCCGATACAGCATGTTCGGCCTGATGCTCATAAAACGCATCAATCATCGCACTGACCACGTCCGGCTCTTCGCTACGATTGATAGCGGCACGGAATTCTGCGGAATCCGGCAGGCCTTTACTATACCAACCGATGTGTTTGCGGGCGATTTTCAAACCCGTTGCCGTGCCATAATGCGCCAGCATGGCTGCCATATGCTCCAAGAGCACGGCTTTTTGCTGTAGCAGTGGCGGTGCTGCCGGCACTTGACCGGTGCGGAGATACTCCATCACCTGCCGCAAAAACCAGGGGCGGCCATAGGCGCCGCGTCCGATCATGATGCCATCGGCGCCCGACTGCTCG
>CAYOGS010000034.1:0-2760 GCA_964403435.1 uncultured Rhodospirillales bacterium
ACCTCCAGTCGCTTCATCTACCGTTACGTTCCCTAGCTCTAGCAGAATAGCTCGCACCATTCGTCGCACCAGCGCATGATCGTCAATGATCAGGAATCTGTCGTCTGGAGGCGACATATCGTTAATCCTTCTCGTATGTGCTGCTGTCAACTATGCAACTGTATCTAAGACAAAGCGCCTCATCCTAACCAGAATGGGTTAAACGCGCCTAAACGAGCGTTCCCTTGAGGTGTATCTTGGAGAAATTAAGGAAAAATCAATGCGCTTCTGCCCAATTTCGCGCCTGACCGGTCTCGGCCACCAGCGGCACCTTCAGCTGCAAAACCGGCTCTGGTGCTTGCTCCATTACCTGTTTGACCAGCGCCGCGGTCCTGGCTGATTCATCTGCCGGCACTTCGAATAATAACTCGTCATGCACCTGCAGCAGCATCCGCCCCCGCAGACCGGCGCCGGCCAGAGAGGTTGGAATTCGAATCATCGCCCGCTTAATAATGTCTGCCGCCGTGCCTTGAATCGGTGCGTTGATAGCTTGTCGCTCTGCGAAGGCGCGCCGAGCCGCGTTTTTGTCCGCGATGCCCTGCAGGTGCACGCGGCGGCCGAAGAGCGTGCTGACATAACCTTTGTCTCGGGCGAAAGTCTTAGTCGCTTCCATCCAGTCGCGTAATTCATGGAAACGGTCAAGATACTGCTTGATGAAAGCATTTGCTTCGCCAGGGGTACAACCGATCTGCTTCGCCAGACCGAAACCGCTGATGCCGTAAATAATGCCGAAATTCACAGCCTTGGCGGCACGCCGTCGCTCCGCCGTCACCTGGTCAAGCGGCAGGCCAAAAACCTGTGATGCCGTCAGCGCGTGAATATCAACCCCATCGCGGAACGCCGCAATCAGTGCCTTAATGCCAGCCATCTCGGCCACCAGCCGCAATTCAATCTGCGAGTAATCCACCGACAGCAGCAGATGCCCTGGCGCTGCGACGAAGGCGCGACGAATGGCGCGGCCATCCGCCGTGCGAATTGGAATATTCTGCAGATTCGGATCGGTTGAGGAAAAGCGCCCCGTCGCAGCGCCGACTAACGAGAACGAGGTATGCACCCGGCCGGTGCGTTGCTCAATCTGCTCTTGCAGAGATTCAGTATAAGTAGACATCAACTTGGCCAGGCCGCGCCATTCCAGCAGCTTGACGACAATTGTATGCCCTTGCTCAGCCAATGGCTCAAGCACATCGGCACTGGTCACATAGGCGCCGTTCTTGCCGCGCACACCGCCCGGCAGCCCCAATGCTCCAAACAAGACATCACCGAGTTGTTTGGGTGACCCAACATTGAATTCATGCCCAGCTAGTCTGTGAATGTCCGTCTCCAGCACAAACAGCCGCTGCGCAAAATCGTTGCTCAACTGCCGCAACACATCACGGTCAATCAGAACCCCTGCCGTCTCCATAGCGGCAACGACCGGCACCAATGGCCGTTCGATCCGCTCATAGAGCCGCGTCACGCGCGCTAGGGCCAATTGCGGCTTGAGACGAAGCCAGAGCCGCAAAGTGAAATCGGCATCCTCGGCGGCATAGGCGCAGGCTTGCTCCAACGGCACGAGATCAAAGGTGATCTGGCTCTTGCCTGTACCAGCCACCGCGCTGAAGGGAATCATGTCATGGCCGCAATGCAGCTTGACGAGTTCGTCCAGCCCATGACCATGCGCACCAGCAGCCTGGGCGAAGGATAACAGCATCGTATCGTCATAATTGACGATACTCAAATCATGTTGCGCCAAAACCTGCAGATCAAATTTCAGATTATGGCCAACCTTCAGCACAGCCGGGTCAGCCAGAATCGGTTTCAGCATGGCGACTATCTCCGCCAGCTTTCCCTGCCGCGGTGCGGCACCGCCGAAATCCAAGGCACCGGCCTCGCCGCTTTGCGGGTCACGGTGGTTGAGTGGAATATAGCAAGCCACACCCGGGCGCAGCGCCAGAGAAATCCCCACCAACGTGGTGGTGCTGGGCGTCAGCCCGGTGGTTTCGGTATCAACCGCCAGCACACCCCGCTCGGCAAGCGGCTGCAGCCAGGCGCGCAGCGCATCGCTGTCTTGGATCAAGCTATAGTGCTGATGAACCGCAGCCGAAGTCGACGAGGATTCAGTATCAACCATCAGACCCGGCGCCGTTGGCGCTTCGGCCCCCACGTCGCCCGGCAGAAAGTTGAGATTTTCCAACCTGCCGAGCAGATTCTTAAACCCTTGCGCCTGCAAGAATGTACGCAACGCTGTGGCATCGGTCCTGACATGCAATTCATGTGGCGGCACGGGCAGCGGCGCCGTATCGTCCAGCAGCACCAAACGACGGGAAACGCGCGCTAGTTCAGCATGTTGCTGCAAGGCTTCGCGGCGTTTGGGTTGTTTTATCTCCGCCGCTCGTGCCAGCAACGTCTCGACATCACCATAGATGTTGATGAGTTCTGCCGCTGTCTTAACTCCGATGCCCGGCACCCCCGGCACATTGTCTATACTGTCTCCGGCCAGAGCCTGCACCTCCACGACCTTCTCAGGCGGCACACCAAATTTGTCCATGACCTCGGACAGGCCCATGTGCTTGTTCTTGAGGGGATCGAACAGCGCCACGCCCTCCCTTATCAGTTGCATCAAATCCTTGTCGCCGGAAACGATCCGTACCTGCCAGCCCCGATCGCGCGCCGCTTTGGCATAAGCGGCGATTAGATCGTCGGCTTCATAATCCGCTAATTCCAGCGCCGGCACACCAAAAG
>CAYOGS010000034.1:2770-11868 GCA_964403435.1 uncultured Rhodospirillales bacterium
CGTGTCGCCTCACGCACCAGGGCGAATTGTGGAATCAAATCGTCAGGCGGCGGTGGCCGGTGGGCCTTGTATTCAGGGTAAAATGCATTTCGGAAAGTCTGCCGTCCGGCATCAAAGATAACAGCCAGATGCTCGCTCTCCGGTTCCCGCAACAACTTGAGCAGCATATTGCAGAAGCCTGCAACCGCGCCGATAGGCGTGCCATCGGTACGTGTCAGTGGCGGCAAAGCGTGATAGGCGCGAAAGATGAAGCCGGAGCCATCCACCAGCGTGAGCGTGCGAACATCCTTGTCAGGTGCTGCATTCATGTCGACGGCGTACGATGCACCAGCAAAGGGCCTGGCGCCTGAGTGGTCGGCATCAGCTCTATACGGTTGATATTGACATGTGGCGGCTGCGTGGTCGCCCAAAAGACCGTCTCCGCCACGTCCATCGCCGTCAACGGGTTCGCACCGGCATACACTGCGGCGGCTTTAGCAGCATCGCCCTTAAAACGATTCAGCGAAAAATTGGTCTCCACCATGCCTGGCTCGATGCTGGTGACGCGCACGCCCGTCGCATTGAGATCGCTGCGCAATGCTAGGCTGAATTGCGTGACGAAGGCCTTGCTGGCGCAATAGACATGTCCGCCTGGATAGGGGTAGCTAGCGGCCGTGGAACTAATATTGACAATGTGCCCGCGCCCCCGCTCCAGCATGCCGGGCAGCACAAGGCGCGTGCAGGCCACCAGCGCCTGATTATTGACGGCAATCATCTCGTCCCAATCGTCTAGGTTCGCCTGCTGTGCCGGCTCCAACCCCAACGCCAGTCCCGCATTGTTTACCAGGACATCAATAGCCTGAAAGGTAGGTGGCAGCGCAGCCAAAGCAGCAACCAGCGCGCCACGATCCGTGATGTCAAGCACCACTGGATGTGTCGGCACCGCCAGTTCCTGCGTAAGGTCTCGCAAGGCGGAGTGCTGCCGTCCGGTGAGAATCAAACCACAGCCCGCCGCGGCAAAGCGCCGGCTGAGCGCCTGACCAAACCCGCCGGTGGCACCCGTGATCATGACCAATCGAGGCTGATAAGCCGTGGACATACGGCATCCTAAAAGGAAACGCGACGGCGCTGGTAGGCGCCGCCGCAGAAATTTATGGCTTCATAGGTCCAGACGGCATGGCTTCGACCGGAGCAGTACCTGTCGGCGTTGGAGCTTGCAAGGCTGGGGGCTCAGGCGCAGATGGCACAGACGGCGCATTAATCTCCGGAAAACCGGTGTCTGGCACTGGCTTCGGTGCAGCGTCAACCGGCTTAAGGTCAGGCACAGCATTGGCCGGCGGGAAGCCGCCGCCAGTCTTACCAGCATCAAGCGCGTTCAACGTGTCCAGGACAGAGCCATCTTTGCTAGGTTCAGGAGCTGCGTCAGTCTTTTTTTCCGGCACAGGTTGCGGCTCTACATCTGACTTTGGCTTAATCGGGTCGGTGTCAGTCGGTGACGGAACGACCTTCTCAAGTTCAGGAGTCTTGATGGGTTCCGGTGAAGGAACGGGTACGGGTACGGGTGCTGGAGCGGGTACTGCTTCAATCGGCGCAGGAACCGCGACCGGAGCGATTGTCGCCTCTGGCGTCATCGTCGCAGCTGGCGCTGGCACAACATTAGCGCCAGCTTTCGTGTCCGTTGGCGCGGGTTCACAATAAACTTTTGCCGGGGCTTTCTTTTTAGCAACTGCCTTTTTGGTTTGTTTTTTCTTGGCCTTCTTTTTGGTCTTTTTGACCTTTTCCGGCTTCAACGGTTTTTCCGCCAACGGGGAAGCGTTAATGCTGCTGAAGGGGCAAGGCGACCGTGTGCCATAGCAAGAATAGGTCGCCAGGGCGCTGTCCGGCGCCAACAAAGCTGTAAATAACAAACCGGCCAGCAATTTTTTCATCCGAACGTCCCCTGCGTAAAAGCGCAATCGCGTCATGGCGTTATGACAACAAACACCGTATGACTGACGACTATACAGAATCAACTATTTCATGGATAGCGCGATTTTTTTCTTAACGATAGTGTTCGGGTAGGGTTAATTTTCGCAAAATTCAAGTTTCGGGCAAGTCATCTGGCTCGAGCGGCGTCACGAGCACTTTGTCAATCCGGCGCCCATCCATATCCATGACCTCGAACATCACATTCTGCCAACTGCAGCGTTCGCCAGTGGCAGGAATATGCCCCAATTGATGGAGCAAAAACCCGGCGAGCGTATGATAATCGCCGTCTTCCTGCATTTTCTTAAGATT
Organism: uncultured Rhodospirillales bacterium; assembly: GCA_964403435.1. Classification (GTDB taxonomy): domain Bacteria; phylum Pseudomonadota; class Alphaproteobacteria; order UBA9219; family RFNS01; genus JAGOHT01. Next base: position 5,027 of record CAYOGS010000034.1, read on the forward strand.
CAGCACGGCCTCCACCTCACCGACTGGGGTCAGGCCGCCAATCAGCCAGCTACCATCCGCACGCCGTACCGGCTTGTCGGGATCGCCCCCCTCGCTGCCTGGGAAACCGCCGGCGATCGCCATCAGGATGTCGGCCACGGTCACCAACCCCTCTACCGTGCCATACTCGTCAATCACCAACGCCATATGCTGGCCGCTGGCTTTGAATTGTTCTAGGAGGCGCAGCACCGTGGTCGTGTCTGGTACCGCCAGCGCTGGCCGCATCAGCTTGCTCACGCTGAGGTGCTGGCCGTCCAACGCCGCATTCAGCATATCCTTGGCGTAGAGCACGCCCCGCACTTCTTCCAGATCACCGTGCGCCACCGGCAACCGGCTATAGCCGCTGGTGCGAATCGTGCTGCGGATATCCGCTTCGCTGTCCTCAATGCCGATCCAAGCCATATCAAGACGTGGTGTCATGATGCCGCGCACCGTCTGATCGGTCAGGCGCATGACGCCTTCGAGCATCTTCTTTTCCTCAGCCTCGAACACACCGCCTTGCGTGCCTTCGGCAATCATGGTTTTGACTTCTTCTTCGGTTACCCCCGGACCCCCCGCATGCGCAATGCCCAGTACCCGCAAACACAGCTCAGAAACCGACCCCAGGAGCCAGACCAGTGGCCGTAAACAACGACGGGTCATATCCAACGGCCAGGCCACCACAACAGCTATCTGCTCCGCCCGTGCCATGGCCACGCGCTTGGGCACCAATTCCCCCACCACCAGCGTCAGCCCGGCCACCACGGCCACAACCAGTGCCAGTGCATAGGCTTCGCCATTCGGCGCCAGTTCGGGAAACTGTGCATCAAACCAGATGCCGAGCTTCTGCGCGATGGTAGCGCCTGAGAAGACGCTGGCCAGCACCCCCACCAGCGTGATGCCGGTTTGCACAGTCGAAAGAAAGCTGCTCGGGTCTTCCGCCAACTTCAGGGCACGGCGGGCGCCATGATGCCCCTCGTCTGCTTTTTGTTTTAGCCATGACCGCCGCGCGGAGACGATGGCGATTTCCGCCATGGCAAAAAAACTGTTGAGCAGAATGAGTAGCAGGACAATAAGGATTTCGCCGAACATCGGTTCCGAAGTGGTGGTGGCAGGAAAACCAGAGCCTTAAACTGCCCGTTCGCGCCTGGTTTGACAAGTCTGGGAGTTCACCGCACAGTGCTAACATGCAGCAATCTGTTCATAATCCGCGGCGCGAAAAGTTTGACCGCATCACCCGTTTGATCGAAGCAGGTGATCTCGAAGAGGCCGAGCAGCGACTGGAAACGCTCCGCAAGTTGGCCCCGCGCGATCTAAATTTACTGAATCTCGCAGCCTACCTTGCTGGCCTGCGCGGCGAAGCGCAGCGCGCCGCTGCTCTGTATAAACAAGTCGTGGCGCAAGCGCCCGACCAGCCTCAGCTACGCTTCAACCTGCACCGCGCCGAAGCCATCGCCGCCGAACAGAGCGAGGATTTGCCGGGTGCAGTCACAGCATTGCAAAAAATCATTTCGCTAACCCCGGAGGACGAATCCATCCAGGCACAAATCGCTTTGCTGGAACGCCAGCTCTGCCTCTTTACACCGCCCAGGACCTGGCGCGTACCAATCAGTCCGGCAGCAGCCATGGTCTTGCTACCAGAACCGGCGGCGCAGAGGAAAAATGCCGAAGCCTGGGCGGCGCATCAATTCCGTGGGATCGCGCCGCTGCCGACGACCACACCGCGAGCGGAACCGTTGCCACTACGGCTTGGCTTCCTCAGTAGCGACTTCCATGACCATGCCACGTCTTATCTAACCGCCGAACTCTTCACGCTCTTTGACCGACAGCGCTTTGAAGTCTGGCTGTACTCCTACGGGCGCGACGACGGTTCGCCCATTCGTCGGCGCTTACAGCGCGAAGCGCCGCATTTCACCGTGCTGCAGGATCTGCCGCCCCGCTCTGTTGCCGACCGTATTCGCACCGACGGTATTGATATCCTCATTGACCTCAAAGGCCATACGCGCGGCGGTCGGCTGGATATTCTAGCCTACCGACCGGCGCCACTGCAGCTGCACTGGCTAGGTTTCCCAGGCACATTAGGTTGTCCGTTCATTGATTATTTCGTCGCCGACCCGACTGTGCTACCATCAGGGCCAGCAGAGCATTTCAGCGAAAAAATCTTGTATCTCCCCAACAGCTATCAATGCAACGACCGGCAGAAGCCGCTGCCGCCCGCCCTGCCCCGCTCCGCCTATGGCTTGCCGGAACAAGGAGTCGTGTTCGCCAGCTTCAACCAGAGTTATAAGCTGCACCCGGAGTTGCTGACACTGTGGGCGGAGATTCTACGAGCCGTACCGGACAGTGTGTTGTGGTTGTTGGCCAGCAACCGCTGGGCCCCAGAGAAAATCAAATCATTCTTCGCAGCGGCAGGCATCGCGCCGGAGCGCCTACATTTCGCGGCGCCAACCAACCAGCACGATCATTTGCAGCGTTATCATTCCGTTGATGTTGCGCTCGACAGCTTCCCCATCGGCGGCCATACCACCACCAGCGACGCGCTGTGGCTAGGCGTACCTGTGGTGACACTGGCGGGTGACAGCTTCGTCAGCCGCGTGGCCGCCAGCCTACTCGGTGCCGTGGAACTGCCGATGCTCGTAGCTGCCAGCCCGTCCTATTATCGTGCCTTGGCCGTCAAGCTGGCGCAGGACGCAAGTCAGCGGCAGCGCATTCGCGACCATTTGACCACGAACCGGCTGCGCTTACCATTGTTTGACAGTGCATCTTTTGCCAAATGTTTTATGAACGGATTGGATCTGGCTTGGGCGCGCCACCGCCAGGGTCTACCGCCGACGAACCTGACTGTGGCGTAACGCTCAATGCCCCTGAACCTGCCCTTCAATTTTGAACCCTATTCCGCCGCGTTGGGGCTGGGCTTTGGATTGGTTATGGCCTGGCTCATCACCTGGCTGGTTTTGCGCGCCCGCATCCTCTTGCTGGATCAACAGCTACAGCAGCAGGACGCGCAAGAAGACCAGCAAGCTCAAGTGTTCCAATCTATCGCCGCGCAAGCACTACAGCAAAATCAGGCACTGTTCCTGAACGCTGCTGGCGAACAGTTCGACAAAACCAAACAAGCGCATGGCGCGGCGTTGCAAAGCAGCGTGCAGAGCATCGCTGCTCTACTCGACCCGATGCGACGGCAGGTAACGGATTTGAGCCAGCAGGTGCAGGCGCTAGAAGTGAAGCGCGAAGGGGCTTATCAGCAATTGGTGCAAAACCTACTCCAGCAGCAACAGGTGCAGGAACAGTTACGCACCGAAACGGGAGAATTGCGGCGGCTGATGAAGCATCCGGCCGAGCGCGGCCGCTGGAGCGACATTCAGTTGCAGCATATCTTCCGCCTCTCCGGTATGGAGCAGCATGTCGGAGATTTCACACCACAGGCCAATATCACCGCCAGCGACGGCAAACTCCGCCCCGATTATGTCATTAACTTACCTGGCGATAAGCATATTGTGTTGGACGTCAAATCGCCCTTCGACCATTACGCCCGTGCCGAAACAAGTGACGATCCCGCTATCATCGAAGCCGCGTTACGCGATCATGCGGGCAGCATTCGCAACCATATCAAGGAACTAGCGAAAAAAGATTACGGGCGCGCGGTCAGCGGATCTCCGGAATTCGTCATCATGTTCGTGCATGCGGAGCATCTGCTCACCGCGGCCCTTCGCGCCGACAAAGATTTGGTACAGCACGGCTTGCAGTCGCGTGTCGTGCTGGCCACACCGACCACGCTCTTCGCCCTGCTCAGCGCTCTAGCCTATGGTTGGCAACAGGCCAATGTGACGGAAAATGCCCGCAAAATTGCCGATTTAGGCAGAGAACTGTATGACAGTTTCGCGCCCTTCGTGCAGCATTGGAATAATCTGGGCGCGGCGCTCAACAAAGCCAGCGAGGCCTTCAATAACACCGTCGGCTCGCTGCAGAGCAAAATCCTGCCCAAAGCCCGGCAAATGAAGGTGCTCGGAGTCTCCGTGGCCGAAGAACTGCCCGAACCCAAGGCGGTGGCAGCGGAAGCGCGGCTGGTACATATTCCCGAACTTGCGCGCCACAACACCGACGAAGCCGCAGAGTAAAAATGTTTCAAAGAGAATATACCGGCTACCTACATGCTATCATTCAAGAGTTTAAGGTTCCGCCTACAGATCGTTAAAACTATTTGCCAAAGTTCCGAGTGGCCCTCAAACAAAAAATATTGGCATTGCCATCACAATGGATCAGATTAACAAGTTCTACCCAAACTTTTTTGTCTTCTGGGTTAAAGCCTTGTATTGCTATTCTGAAGACACAGAAGATTACAATCTACTCTGGAATTTTAAAGAAGCCATAAGGTGTTATTCAATTGCACCTGATGAATTCCAACATAGCCTTCTTGCTCTAAGCGCAGAAATTAACGCGCAGTCTCTGCTTAACGGCACTGAATCGCTGTTTTCCTCAGGCAAAAAATTAGATAGTCTATTTTACTCGGATAGTTTCATCCTTCTCAATCATCCTGCTCTACAATCGGCAGCAGCGATTGCTGATGGAGAATATCTCGCATATTTTAACCGAACCGTTGAGAACAATGCCTAATGAGCAAACTACCCATCCGCATCATCCCTGACATCATCTTGCGCCAAACCGCCAAGCCGGTAGCGAAGGTAGATGCGCGCCTGGCGCAAGTTATGGAAGACATGTTGGACACAATGTATCCGGCGGACGGCCTGGGTCTCGCCGCCAATCAAGTGGGGCTGCTGGAGCGTGTAATTGTGTGCGACCGCGGCCAGATGCAGCGCGATACCGCCGTGCGGATGGCCAATCCAGAAATCCTGTGGTCATCGGAGGAAACCTACACCCACCGTGAAGGCTGCCTCTCCATTCCAGACCAATTCGCCGAGGTAACGCGCCCCAAGCAAGTGCGGGTGCGCTATCTTGATCAACTCAATCAGGAGCAAATTATCGAGGCGGAAGATTTATTCGCCATCTGCATCCAGCACGAGATTGACCATCTGAACGGCATATTGTTTTTCGACCACCTCAGCAAACTCAAGCGCGACATGATGATTCGCAAGGTTGAGAAGGCCAAAAAAATCTTGGGCGACAAGGGATTTTACGACTGATGCTGCGCCTTGCCTTCATGGGCACGCCGGATTTTGCGGTGCCAGCCTTGCGAGCACTGCATACGGCTGGCCATACCATCGCGGCGGTGTATGCCCAGCCGCCCAAACCTTCTGGACGCGGTCAACGATTGCAAATTTCGCCGGTGCAGATGTTTGCCGCAGCGCACGGTTTGCCGATTTTCACGCCTAAGTCGCTCCGCACGGCGGAAGCGCAAGCGGAATTCACCGCGCTCGAGCTAGATGTCGCGATCGTCGCGGCCTATGGCTTGATTCTACCACCACTAATACTAGCGGCGCCGCGCCATGGTTGTTTGAATATCCACGCCTCCTTGCTGCCGCGCTGGCGCGGTGCGGCGCCGATCCACCGTGCCATTCTGGCCGGCGACGCGGATACCGGCATCACCATCATGCAAATGGATGCCGGGCTGGATACCGGCGCCATGCTACGCCGCTCTGCCCTGCCCATTCCGCCGCGCGACACGGCAGGTGGGCTGCATGACCGGTTGGCAGCCTTAGGTGCCGACCTCATCGTGCCCACGCTGGCCGATCATGTCGCCGGCCGCCTGACTCCGGAGCCGCAGCCGGCAGACGGTGTGACCTACGCCGCCAAGCTACAGAAGAGCGAAGGCGCGCTGGACTGGTCGCAGCCGGCCATGGCGCTCGACCGTCAGGTGCGCGGCCTGCAGCCCTGGCCGGGTACTTTTTTCCGTCATCAAGACGAGACCGTAAAGTTGCTGGCGGCCACCATCGCGGCCGGTCGCGGCGTCCCTGGCACGGTGCTGGACAGCCAGGCCACCATAGCCTGCGGACAGGATGCCCTACGACTCTTGAAAGTGCAGCGCGCTGGCAAGGCGCCGGTAAGCGGCGTGGATTTCCTTAACGGCCTGCGCTTAGGTGCCGGCGCGGTGCTGGCCAATGGCGGTTGAGGCTACGACGCCCGCACGGCGCTTCAAGTTGACGCTCGAATATGACGGTTCCAGCTTTGCAGGCTGGCAACGACAGGAGGACGGCATCACGACCGTACAAGGCGTGCTTGAGCAGGCCATCTTCGCCAGCACTGGCGAGCGCGTAACCCTGCAGGTGGCGGGACGCACGGATGCCGGCGTCCATGCTTTGGGTCAGGTGGCGCATGTCGATATACGACGCCCCAGCGTGACCGAGAAACTGATGCGCGACGCGCTGAATTTCCATATCCGTCCCCACCCTGTGGCGGTGCTGGCGGCGCAGGAAGTTGACGTCGGTTTCCATGCCCGACATAGCGCGACGGCGCGGCGTTATCGCTACAAAATCTGCAACCGCCGCGCGCCTCCGGTCTTGCATGCCAAATATTCCTGGCATGTCATCAAGTCACTGGACGTTGCGGTCATGCAGGTCGCTGCCGCCTTGCTCATCGGCAAACACGATTTCTCCACCTTCCGTGCCCAGCATTGTCAGGCCGTTTCACCCATACGCACACTCGACCAACTGACGGTGATGCGGCAAGATGAATGGGTGACGTTCGATGTGCAGGCACGCTCCTTCCTCTATCATCAGGTGCGGAATATGGTCGGCACACTCTGCCTGGTCGGCCATGGCCAATGGTCGCTGACGGAATTCACCGCTGCTTTCCATGCCGCCGACCGCACCCAAGGCGGCCCCACCGCTCCTGCGTCGGGGCTTTTTTTCTTGGGACCAGAATATGAG
>CAYOGS010000035.1:0-11596 GCA_964403435.1 uncultured Rhodospirillales bacterium
GCCGGACGCCTTGCTAACCGTGTCCAGATTACCAGTGACGGCTACAAGCCCTATCTTGAAGCGGTTGAAGGCGCGTTTGGTTCCGATGTTGATTACGCGATGCTGGTCAAGATTTACGGCGAGACGGTTGAAGGGCAGAAGCGTTACAGCCCCGCCGAATGTCTGGGCGCGAAGAAAGAAACGGTTATGGGCGAACCTGACCCATGCTGCATCAGCACCAGCTTTGTAGAGCGCCAGAACCTAACTATGCGTATGAGCATCCGCCGCTTTACGCGCCTGACCAATGCTTTTTCAAAGAAAATCGAAAACCACGGTCACGCTGTGGCGCTGCACTTCATGCATTACAATTTTGCTCGCATCCATCAGTCGCTCCGCGTTACGCCGGCAATGGCGGCGGGCGTCACTAATCATATATGGGACATGGAGGAAGTGGCCACTCTAATTGATTGATTAGACTCGACTATTCGCAATGCGCAAAATAAAATAACAAGGCCGAATCGTTCAGCGCCAACTTCCCGATCCGGCCTTGCGTCTAAAGACAGAGGAATCTTACATAGATTCGTGTGCTCTGAGCAAGCTGTAAAAGTTGCGTAACTTTTGCAGGAGTCCTTCTATGAAGAAGCCATCCCGCAAACTAAACCACGACTCGGTGTCACAGATAAAGGTCATGCTCTCCAGCGGACTTTATCACCAACACCAAATCGCGGCGAAGTTTGACGTGAACCAAGGCCGAATTTCCGAAGTGAAGAACGGCCACTACGATCACATGTAAGCTTACTACCAACATGTGAACGGAAACCTACGGGGGCAGAGTCAGCAATGCAAGCTGATTTCTGCCCCTACTTTCTACAACCAAATTTTGGCAACCCCGTTTCAAATTGAGCCACTACCTGATAAGGTGATTGCTTTCAAGCCGCTGAAATTGCATGTTAATGTTAACAGAAATTAGGAATGTTAATGGTCGGAACCCGTCAGAACATGGTCACGCGAAAATTTCCCAGCACACTAGTGGCAGGCGCTGCGGCTTTGGCGGCTGCGGCTATTCTGGTGACATCGGGCTGTAACGCTGATCAGGAACCTGCTTATGAGATCACCACGGTGCAACGTGGCAGTTTCAGCTTCACGCCTTCGCCGCAAGACTTGACAAGCGGCGCCATCGCGCCCGAACAATGCGAGGCTGATGTGCGTCGCGTCAAGCTCTTGGGGGGGCAGCCTGGTGATGCACGCATCAACGCAGCGCTTGACGGTGCTTTACCCCCAGCTTGCGATGCCTTCAACAATAAGATCGTTTCAATACCCAAGGTAACTTATGCTTCAGATCTGGCAGTAAGCATATTGACCGAGCAATTGCTGTTGGCGCGTGGTGCGGGCGGTGGATGTCATGGTTCGACGATCGGGCAGACATTTGACCGCCGGACAGGTAATGAAATCCAGCTTAGGGATGTCGTGGCGCCGGAAAACTTGCCGAGTGTATTGAAGTTAGCGGCGGAGGAAATTGCGCATCGGCAAAACCTGCGTTCCCCTGGCAGCGCCTTGGCCGTCGACGTGGAGGAACGCCTGGTTCGTACACAAGGCCGACTGGGCTTGGTAGTTGACGCCGCTCAGAGCGGTAGGCCTGCGGTCAACGTGCAGATTGGAGAATTTATGTTTAGCTGCGCCGATGGCAGCAGTTTCTCCGCGGCAATTCCCGCAAAATTTATCACTCACCCAGCGCTAAAATATAACCCATGACCATTGTCACGCCCCGCACGGCTGCGGGAACCATGGAGTTGCTGCCCCGTGAGCAGCAGGTTTTTCAGCATTTGCTGGATACGATCCGAGAGGGTTACGAGCGTTTCGGTTTTTTGCCGATCGAGACGCCGGTCTTTGAAGTGCGTGACGTGCTGCTCACCAAAACTGGCGGCGAGACGGAAAAGCAGGTCTATTTCGTGCAGTCTACCGGCGCATTGGAGCAGGGACATGCCCCCGATCTCGCCTTGCGCTTCGATCTCACCGTACCGACGGCGCGCTATGTTGCAGAGCATGAGCGTGAGTTAGTCTTTCCGTTCCGGCGTTACCAGATGCAGCGTGTCTATCGAGGTGAGCGTGCGCAGAAAGGGCGGTTCCGAGAATTCTATCAGTGCGATATTGATGTCATCGGCAAAGACAAGCTTGATCCGGCTTATGATGCTGAAATACCTGCCATCATCGCCAGTATCTTCACGGCGCTCGATATCGGGGCATTCACTATCCATTTTAGTAACCGCAAAATCCTCTGTGGGCTGTTCGCCGCGCTGGGCTACAGCGACACAATGCAGCAGCTTTGCCTGCGCGAGATTGATAAGCTAGACAAAGTTGGTGCCGAACAAGTCTCCGATAACATGGTCAAGCTGGGCATGGTGGCTGCGGATTGTTCGCGTGTCATGCGCCTGGTCGGTGCACAGGGTAGCAAGAGCGACATCATCGCGTTGTTGCGGGCTGAAGCCATCGAGCATCCAGTGTTCGCGTCCGGCTTGCAGGAAGTTGATGCTATGGCGGCGGCACTTGCGGCATTGGGCGTACCGGAAGAACGGTGCCGGCTTAACCTGGCGATCGCGCGCGGATTAGATTATTACACCGGCACTGTTTATGAGACGTTCGTGGATGCGTACCCCGGCTTCGGCAGTGTGTGTTCTGGCGGCCGGTACGATAATCTTGCAAGCCTGTACACTAAATCGAAACTGCCTGGCGTCGGCATTTCTATCGGTGCCACGCGTCTGTTCGAGCTGCTACGCACTACGGGTTGGGTTGAGCGGCAGATGCCGCAGCACGGCAGCAGCGTGCGGGTGCTGGTGACGCAGATTGATGACACATTGCGGTACGATTATCTGCAGTTGGCAACGCTGTTGCGACTGGCGGGCATCAATACGGATGTGTATCTGGAGCCGGCTAAGCTGGATAAGCAATTACGCTATGCCGACCGCGCTGGCATCGGTTGCGCCCTAATCATGGGTGGGGCAGAGAAGGCGGACGGCAAGGTGACGGTCAAATTCCTGCAACAACAGCAACAAGAAACCGTGCTGATAGCCGAACTGGTCCCGTTGCTGTTGCGACGCGTTAGTTAAAAATTCAGAGATATTAAGGCAGGATGCATGACCTGCCGACATCAATTTCTTGCTAACTGATTGCGCGTCATGCCGCTCCCGTTTCGATTCCGTGCCGTTCTGTGGGCGTCGCTGGTTCTGGCGATCGGCTTAGGAATGGCCGCGATTTACTGGGAAGTACAAACTTCAACGCTGCAATCTCGGCTGTTCACACATTATGCCGCGGGCATGCGTTTCGCGTTGGAGCCGGGCATCAACCCAGCCATGCGTGTGCCAGAAACGGGACCTTATAATCAGCGTTTCGGTTACACGCTAATGCCACATTTCGTGAAAGCACTGGAAGGCGAAGGTTTTGACGTTGCCTGGCAAATGCGTACTTCACCAGGACTAGACGCCTTCGTGGACGAAGGCGGATTTGCAATTTTCCGGGCGAAAGATGCCGGAGGATTGACACTCTATGACCGCGACGGGCAGATCATGCATCAAGCGGTCTACCCGACCCGAACTTTCCAGGATTTCGAGGATATCCCGCCCTTGCTGGTTAGAAGTTTGTTGTTCATCGAAGACCGCGACGTTCTGGATGCGGCGGCGGCTAGTCATAATCCGGCAGTCGATTGGGCGCGTATGGTACAGGCGTTAGGTGGGCAGGTGCTGGCGCGTATCCTGCCCGGTGCCGGTGCCGGTGGGGGCAGCACGCTGGCTATCCAGACGGAAAAATTCCGGCATTCCGCTGGCGGGCAGACCAATGGGCCCCTGGATAAATTACGGCAGATGATATCCGCCAGCTTGCGGGCTTACCTTGATGGCGCTGACACCAGTGGACGCCGCAAGGAGATCGTACTTAATTACCTCAACGCTACGCCATTAGCGGCGCGCCCCGGATGGGGCGAGATCAACGGTATTGGCGACGGGCTATGGGCCTGGTTCAATATTGATCTCGTGGAAGCTAAGCAAGCCTTGCAGAGTGAAGAGACGCCAGCACTTCTGCCGTGGAAGGCCCGCATTTATAAGCATGTGCTAGCGCTTGTCTTGGCCCAGCGCCGGCCGGCCTATTATCTGCAAAGCCGCACGGAACCGCTAGAGCAGCTGGCCAACGCGACACTGGCACGATTGCTGGCAGCGGATATTATATCGCCGTCCTTGGCGCGCGCGGCACAGAGCGAGCCATTGGCGCTTGCGGCCACAGCGCCACCGGTGCCGCAGCCTTCTTTCATTGCGCAAAAGGCGACCAACGCCATCCGTTATTATCTGAGCACCAGCCTCGATATCAACAATTTGTATGACCTTGACCATGTTGACGCTGCTGTGGGCACTACGCTCGATGGTAAGGTGCAAGATGCTGTGACCCATTTTCTGCAACAATTGCATGATCCGGCCTTCATTTCGGCAAGCGGTCTGCAAGGTGAAAGGTTGCTGAGCGAGGGAAATGATCCCAGCAAGATCAATTGGACTATTATTCTGTATGAGCGGACGGCACAAGGCAATGCGCTGCGTGTGCAGGCCGATAATCTCGAGCAGCCGCTCGACCTCAATGACGGCGCTAAGCTGGATCTTGGCTCAACCGCCAAGCTACGCACATTGACGACTTATTTGGAAATCATGGACGAGTTGCATCATCGGCTGGCGCCGCTGGAAAACGAGGCGCTCAACGAAATTCTAGACAGCAAGCCGGATAACCTGACGACATGGGCAATTGGTTGGATGAGATCCAATCCGGAACGCGCGTTTGAGCCGATGCTCCAGGCGGCCATGCTGCGCCAATATTCCGCCAACCCGCATGAGGCTTTTTTCACAGATGGCGGGATGCTGACCTTCGGCAATTTCGATGCCAAAGACAACGGACGTACAGTGACTTTGACGGAGGCATTGCGCAAATCAATCAATCTGCCGTTTATACGGCTGATGCGCGATATCGTGAATTACGAAATGGCGCAGGGACCAAACCCGCGCCGCGAGGTGTTGGGTGATCGCGATCATCCAGCCCGCATGGCCTATCTTGAGCGGTTCGCCGAGCAGGAGGGGGCGGTTTATCTGAGCGGTTTCTATGAGAAGTACCGCCATCTCAGCCGTGAGCAAGCCGCAGCGAGCCTGATGCGGCAAGGACAGAAACGCAGTCATGCGATGGCCGTGATATTCCGCTCGCTACTGCCAGAGGCTAGCTCCGATGATTTTGTGCGCTATATCCGGCAGCTGCGCCCGCAGCACCCGAGCAATGATACGGTGTTGCGTAAGAATTTCACCGCATACCCTAAGGATCGCTTCAGCCTAGCCGACCGCGCCTATGTTGCCGGTGTCCATCCGCTAGAGTTGTGGCTGGTGGAATATCTGATTCGTCATCCTAAGGCGACAAAGGCTGAAGTGCTGGAAGCCAGCCGGCCAGAGCGCGTGGCGAGCTATGCCTGGTTGTTCAAAAGCAACAAGGCCGCGCAGGACAGTCGCATTCGGTTACTGCAGGAGAAAGATGCCTTTGCTTCAATCCATGCTCGTTGGGCGCGGCTGGGCTATCCGTTTGAGCGGCTGGTGCCAAGCTTGGCTACTGCGGTTGGCAGTTCGGCTGATCGTCCCGGCGCGCTCGCGGAGTTGATGGGCATCATACTGAATGAAGGCGTGCGACTGCCAATGGTGCGCGCCAATTTTGTCAATTTTGCCATGGGCACGCCCTACCAGACCATGATGGCACGCCAGCCGCCGATCGGTAAAATGGCGATGAACCCGGTCATCGCACGCGTGCTGAGGATGGCATTGCGTGAGGTCGTTTCTAGTGGAACGGCCAAGCGCGTGGACGGCGCCTTCATCGATGCCAATGGCAAAGCGTTGCCCATCGGTGGTAAGACCGGCACGGGCGATCATCGGTATGAGACTTATGGGCCGGGGGGCGCCATCACCTCATCGCGGGTTGTCAATCGCACGGCGACGTTCGTGTTTTATATTGGCGACCGATTTTTTGGCTCCATCACTGCCTATGTGGCAGGTGAGCAGGCGGCAAAATACCATTTTACCAGCGCCTTGCCATCCCAGATGCTTAAAATATTGGCGCCGCAATTGACGCCTTTGCTGCGGCGTGATTCAGCGGGTGCCAGAAAATAAGCGCTTCATCCAGCTCTGCCAAGGGGCTGGTGGCGGATTGAGTAAGAGCAAGGCATAGCAAAGATGGCCACCGCTGTGGAGCGCCGGCAACTTGCCGCACAACACGTCACCTGCGACAAAAACTTGGTCAGCGGTATGGAGTTCGCCACACAGAACCTGTAGCACCGGCCGATGCGATAAAGTCTGAAGCACAAAATCATGTTGTGGTTGCAATGCAACGAGTCGCACGGCGGCACCGCGCTGCAGGCAGCAGGTGCTGAGCGGTACCGGATATTCGCTCTGGCCGGTCGCCACAGCTTTCCAGGCCAGTTGTTGCACCCCGCCACGACAGCCAATACCCCCCAGATAACCGCGCAGCGGTTCGGGAATAAAACACTCTGGTGTCGTTGGGGTGGCTGGCGCCGGCTTTGGTTCCGCCGGCATCGTTTCTAAGGCTGCGAAGATTTTATCTCGGCAGGCAGACGAAACGGGTGTGGCCGCTGTTTCGCATAAAATTCGGCTGCCGACACATTCGCCAATTTGCGCCGTGTTGCGGCAGGTCGGGCAGAAAGCGAGATGGGTGGCAATAAAGAGGGATTCGGCTTCACCGGTGCCACCGTTGGAATAAGCGAGCAGGCATTCAGGAAGTGGGTGATGGTGTGGGGTTGCTGCGGTCATGGTTGGTCGCCCAGCAGTTGACGCAGGCGATTGAAGGCGAGACGCAGGCGCGATTTCACGGTACCGAGTGGCATACCGTTTTGAGCGGCAATTTCCTGCTGCGTCAAATCATTGAAGTAGCTTTGCTGTATGATGGCACGCTGCCCAGCCGGCAAGCGCGCCAAGGCAGCTGCTACCCGTTCCGCCTGCTGGCTGGTGGATGTGGCCTGCTCCGGCGAAGGGTCATTTGAGACAAGTACCGGGTCGTCGAGCGCGACTTCCGGTCGCTTCTCTTGCCGCACCACATCAATAAAGCGGTTGCGCGTAATGCCGAAAATCCAGGTGCCGGCATCAGCCTTGGTTGGGTCAAACTGGCCCGCACGGCGCCAGAGCTGTAGCATGACGTCTTGCACGATATCTTCCGCCTTGCCGGCGGGGGCGCCCATTCGCATCGCCCAGGATTTGATGCGTGGCGCGAAATGCTCATAAAGCTGTGTAAACGCGGCTTTATCCTGCCGGGCGACTTGTAGCAAAATATTTGCCCAGTCCGGCGAGGAGGGAGCGGCGGAACGCCTTGCTGCAAACTGACCCATGGTCATTGTGTTTACCACGGAACTACGCCGAACAATAGGGCAAATCCACGCCGTCAGGCTGATGGGGCTTCCTGAAATGGCTAAGGCGTTACAGAGAGTCATCGTTGATAATCTTTCCTATCCCTCAAAGAGTTAGCTGGCTTTGTCGCGTCGTCAAGCACGATCATGCATTCGCCGTACGCGGCGGAATGTTTTGACTTGGGGCAAGCCTTTAAGGCATCAATCGGCGCATGATGACAATCGCGACAGAACGACAGCAACCCGCCACCAAGCCGGGCGACGGCAAGACAAATCTTATCGGTCGCACCATGGCGGAGTTGCAGACGTTGTTTGGTGCGTTGGGTCTCGAAAAATTTCGCGCAAAACAAGTATGGCTCTGGGTTTATGGCTGCGGCGTGGCGGATTTTGCCGCGATGAGCAATCTGGCGAAGCCGGTGCGGGAAAAACTGGCGGAACATTTTTCTCTCGCCCGGCCGGCCGTGAGCCAACACCAACAATCCGAGGACGGCACAGGCAAATGGCTGGTGCGGATGGCGGACGGGCAGGAAGTGGAGACCGTTCATATTCCGGAAGAGGATCGCGGCGCGTTGTGCGTGTCCTCCCAAGTGGGCTGCACGCTCACTTGCCGCTTTTGCCATACCGGTACGCAGCGTTTGGTAAGAAATTTGACGCCGGAAGAAATCGTCGGGCAGGTGATGCTGGCGCGCGACGCGCTCCAGGACTGGCCCTCCAACCGTGAGAATCGCAAGCTGTCCAACATTGTGATGATGGGTATGGGTGAGCCACTCTTTAACTTCGAGAATGTGGCGGTCGCGCTCAAAATTATCATGGACAATGAGGGACTGGCCATTTCCAAGCGACGCATTACCTTATCCACTTCCGGCGTGGTGCCGATGATCGAGCGCTGCGGCGCTGAGCTGGGTGTCAATTTGGCCGTTAGCCTGCATGCTGTGACGGACGCGTTGCGCGATCAGATCATTCCGCTCAACCGTAAATACCCCATCAAGATGTTGATGCAGGCCTGCCGCGACTATCCCGGCTTGTCCAACGCGCGGCGTATCACCTTCGAATATGTGATGCTGAAGGGTGTGAATGACAGTGACGCTGATGCCAAGGCCTTAGTAAGGCTTATTGGTGATATTCCTGCCAAGATTAACCTGATCCCGTTTAATCCATGGCCGGGTGCGCCGTTTGAGTGTTCAGACGATGATCGCATCCGTCGCTTCGGCGATATTGTCAATGCTGCCGGCTATGCCAGCCCGGTGCGGACGCCGCGCGGCCGAGACATTATGGCAGCCTGCGGACAACTAAAGTCCGCTTCACTGCGGCTTTCCGCCGCCGAGCGCGCGGCCATTGACGCACTCATCGCCCAAAAGGAACTTGCGGCCGGCCTGGCGGCTGTTTCCTGATGCTGGCCTTCTTGAAGGGCATGGCCATTGGCGCCAGCCTCATCATTGCCATTGGTGCACAGAATATGCATGTGCTGCGAATGGGGTTGCTACGGCAACATCTGCTGCTCACAGCGGTGGTTTGTGCCGGCTGCGACATGCTGCTTATTACACTTGGCATTTCTGGATTGGGGTTGCTTATCACGGCGCACGAAAAGCTGCTGCTCGCTATTCGTTATGCCGGTGCGGCGTTCTTGTTTTATTATGGTTATCGCGCATTGCGTCGTGCCAGGCTGTCATCGCAGTTGACCGTGTCGGTAAGTTCGCAGGACTATACGGCGCGCGGGGCTCTGGTGATGGCCTTGGCAGTGAGTTTGCTTAACCCGCATGTCTTTCTGGACACCGTATTGCTCATCGGGGCCGTCGGTGCGCAGGAGCAGGGTTGGCATCGTGCGGCTTACGGCGCGGGTGCCGCCACGGCGTCCTGGCTCTGGTTCTTCGCTTTGGCCTATGGGGCCAAGTATCTTATTCCACTCTTTTCCAAGCCGCGCGCTTGGCAGATTTTGGATATAGTTATCGCTGTCATGGTATTCAGCCTTGGATTGGGTTTGATTCTTTGAGCTTATTGACTGCGGCGGATGGCCGCAGGTAAGGCGCGGAGCCGATTGCGGTTGTACGCTGTTTCCGCTTTGACCTATACATATTGCATGGATTATACCGCTTTTTTCGCTGACCGGATTGACGATTTGCACCGCGAAGGGCGCTATCGGCAGTTTGCCACGCTGGAACGGCAGGCGGGCAGTTTCCCGACAGCGCTACAGCACGATGTCTATGGTGCGTCGCCGGTCACAGTTTGGTGCAGCAACGATTATCTCGGCATGGGGCAGCACTCTGACGTGTTGGCCGCCATGCAGGATACCCTGGAGACGCAAGGTGCAGGGGCTGGCGGCACACGTAATATCTCGGGCACCAATCGGCTTCATGTGCTGTTGGAGCGAGAACTGGCTGATTTGCACCAAAAAGCGGCTGCACTGATTTTTTCCTCCGGTTATGTGGCCAACCAGACGACATTGGCGACACTGGGCAAGATGCTGCCCGATTGCGCCATTCTCTCTGATGCTGGAAACCACGCTTCGATGATCGAGGGCATCCGGCAAAGTGGCGCCGCCAAACTGATCTTCCGTCACAATGATGTGACGCATCTCGCCAGCCTGTTGGCGGACATGGATAGAGCGCGGCCGAAAATCATCGCCTTTGAATCCTTTTATTCAATGGATGGCGACGAGGCGCCAATTGCGGCGATCTGTGATCTGGCAGAAGAGTATGGCGCGCTGACTTATCTGGACGAGGTGCATGCCGTTGGCGCCTACGGGCCGCGTGGCGGCGGCATCGCGGAACGCGACGGTTTGATGGCACGCGTGAATATTATTGAAGGGACGTTCGGGAAGGCCTTCGGATTGGTGGGAGGCTATATAGCGGGGGATGCGGCCCTGGTGGATGTGGTTCGCAGTTATGCGCCGGGCTTCATCTTTACCACGGCCATGGCGCCAGTCATTGCCGCAGGAGCGCTGGCCAGTATTCGTCACCTCAAGCATAGTCAAGTCGAGCGACAGGCACTGCAGGAGCGTGCAGCCACGCTTCGCGATGCGCTCAGGCGCGCCGAAGTACCCGTCATGGCCGGGGCAAGCGGTCATATCGTGCCAGTGTTGGTGGGTGATGCGCAGCTGTGCCGACAGGTTTGCGACCGATTGCGCGACGAGCATGCTATTTATGTGCAGCCCATCAATTACCCCACGGTTCCGCGCGGTCAGGAGCGCTTGCGCCTGTCGCCGAACCCAACGCATAGCGTGGCGGATTGCGAGCGTCTGGCAGCGGCGCTGGGCACGATTTGGCGGGAACTCGACTTGCCGCGTCAGTGCCGCGCGACGGAAGACTGGCCTGCCGCGGCGCTACATGCCGCGCATGGCGGCTAGCAGCAGCGCACTATTATGCTTGAACATGCTTTGATAACTCGGCGCCGGCCCCTCGGGCGCTGAGAGCGCGTCAGAGTAAAGGGTGCCGCCAACTTTGGCGCCGGTGTCACGCCCCAAGGTTTCTATCAGCCGGGGGTTGTGCATAGATTCGATAAAGACGGTTTTAACTCCCGTCGCCTTCACCTGATCAAGGAAGCGCGCCATGGCCGCGGCGGATGGTTCAGTTTCCGTGCTAAGACCTTGCGGCGCGTGGAAGGCAATGCCGTAGGCGGCGCCGAAGTAGCCGAAAGCGTCATGGCTGGTGATGACGACGCGACGTGCGGCGGGGATGGCCGCAATTTGAGCACGGAAGCTATCATCCAACGCCGCAAGTTCGGCTTTATAGGCTGTAGCGCGGGCTGTTATGGCGGTCGCCGCCGGCCGCACGGCCGTTAGTGCCTCTGTGATATTATCCACATATATCTGGCCGTTGCGCAAATCCTGCCAAGCGTGGGGATCAAGCAGACCTTCATGGTCGTGATCTCCGTGGTGCTCATCAGATTCTGATTCTGCCTCGAGCAGCGTTCGCGGAGCGACCCCCTTGCTTGCCGTGACCAACTTGCCTTTAAACTTGGCAGTCTTCGCTAGATTCTGGATCCAACCGTCAAAACCCAGACCATTAGCGATAACGAGATCCGCCGCTGCCACCGCCTTCATGTCGGCACTGGTCGGCTGATAGCCGTGCGCATCGCTGTCCGCGCCCACCAGAACGTGCACGGTAACAGCTTCCCCGCCGACCTGTTTGACGATATCGCCAAGAATACTGAAGCTGGCGACGATTTGAAGCGGTGGTTCCGGTTCAGAGCCATAGGCAGAGA
>CAYOGS010000036.1:0-11537 GCA_964403435.1 uncultured Rhodospirillales bacterium
GATTTTGCCCGCATTGCGACGCTGGAAATGGGTAAACGTATCAGTGAAGCGCGTGGAGAAGTTGAATTCAGCTCTCGTATTCTCGCATACTACGCCAAGAATGCTGAAAGGTTTCTCGCTCCCGTCAGGCTTCATCCGACCAACGGGGATGCCCATATAGAAAGCAGCCCTATTGGCATTATTTTTTGCGTTGAGCCCTGGAACTTTCCCTATTATCAGCTTGCCCGCATTGCAGGGCCGCATTTGATGGCGGGGAATGTTCTTCTGGTAAAACCGGCTGCTAACGTTCCACAATGCGCTATCGCTTTTGAGAAACTCTTGGCTGAAGCCGGTGCACCGACAGGCTTATACACCAACATGCTCATCTCACACGATCAATCTGGCAATGTGATCGATGACCCTCGCATAAAGGGTGTTGCACTTACCGGAAGTGTTGCCGCCGGTAAGAGTGTCGCGGCAAGAGCTGGGAAAAATGTCAAGCTCTCGTCGATGGAGCTAGGAGGGAGCGATGCATTCATTGTTTTGGATGATGCTGACCTTGAACACACAATAAAATGGGCCGTTTGGGGACGGATGTACAATACCGGGCAAACTTGCTGCGCAGCAAAGCGCTTTATCGTTGTTGCAGCGTTGGCTGACAAATTTCTCGATAAGTTTAAAACGGCACTTTCTGCATTCAATGCAGGCGACCCTATGGATGCAAAGACTACACTTGGACCACTTTCCAGTGAGGTGGCACTAGTTCAGATACTGGAGCAAGTGAAACAGGCCGTTGCTCATGGCGCCACACTTGCCATGGGCGGCAAGCGCATCGACCGTCCAGGCTTCTATATGGAACCGTCAATTCTAACAGATATCAAGCCAGACAATCCTGCTTTTAGAGAAGAGTTCTTCGGACCGGTGGCGTTATTCTTTCGGGTCAAAGATGAAGAGGAAGCTATCGCGCTCGCCAATGACTCTGATTTTGGATTGGGCGGGTCTGTTTTCACCAAGGATGTAGAGCGTGGCAAACGTGTCGCCTCCCGTGTCGAAACGGGCATGATGTTCATCAATAATATGGATTGGTCGGATGCTGAACTGCCCTTTGGCGGCATCAAGAATTCTGGCTATGGCCGTGAACTTGGCGATATGGGCATACAGACGTTCGTTAATAAGAAACTGGTTCGCACAGCCGTAATGGGTGCTCCGGAGTAGAACTGAATTTATGCCCCCCCTAAAGGAGAATATTCATGACCGTAATAAATGGCCGATCAACTTCTGACAAACAACTTGTGTGGTTTATTACGGGCTGTTCAACCGGCTTTGGACGCGAGCTGGCAAAGCAGACACTGGAGCGCGGTTATCAAACAGTCGTTACGGCGCGCAACGTGGAAGATATTAAAGATTTAGCCGCTGACCCAAATTCTATTGCTCTCAAACTTGATGTGACAGACCGTGATCAGGCTGAAAAAGCCGTCAAGGCAGCGATCGCTAAATTTGGGCGTATCGATGTTCTCGTTAACAATGCAGGTATTGGTTATTTTGCTGCCGTCGAAGAGAGTGAAGAAGACGAAGTTCGCAAGATGTTCGACGTTAATGTGTTTGGTCTCAGTCGGATGATACACCTTGCGTTGCCGGGTATGCGAAAACAGCGCAGCGGTTACATCGTCAATATTTCGTCACTGGCGGGGATTTGTACGATGCCATCCCTTGGCTATTACAATGCTACAAAATTTGCAGTTGAAGGCCTTTCCGGTGCATTAGCAAAAGAGGTCGAACCGCTTGGCATCAAAGTTATGGTGGTTGAACCGAGTGGGTTCCGTACCGATTGGGCTGGACGTTCCGCCGATGAAAGCAAACATCAAATCGATGATTACAGACCGACCGCAGGAGAGGCTCGCCTACATTTGCGTGCTATATCTGGCAAGCAAGCTGGTGATCCGGTGCGTGCGGCACAAGCTATTATCGAAGCTGTTGAGTCTGGGTCTCCACCCCAACATCTTTTGCTTGGCAACCAGTCATTTGAGGGTGCCATGGCAAAACTCAAAGAGTTGAAACAGGACTTCGCAGCGGTGGAGAAGGTTGCGCGTGGCGCAGATTATTCACCTGCAGAAATCGCAACGCAGAAACAAGCTGCCGGGCGTTAAAGTGTAAACCATCGCATTGCGGTCAAATGAAGGGTAATATTTCGACCACGTATTCTATTGCTGTCCTCGTTGGAAGTTTGCGGCGTTGGTCTTTGAATAGAACAACGGGCTAATGCCGTCGTAAGACTGGCGCCTCCCGTGCTTTCATTCAAGAAAGTTATTATCGGAGATCTGCCACCCTACTTTCAGAATCTGATAAATTTGAATAGTCGCAGACTGACGCCGCTAGGCCGCCGAGCATGCTGGTCAGGCCGCTGCTTGGCGCCGTCGGCGCGGATGATGTTAAAAAATGCGAGCATTATTGGAAACAGGAGCGAATCCTGGTCATTCCTCCGCAGCAAGGATGGCGCACTTTCAGACCACTCTATCAAAGGGAGATAATTTTAATTTTCGGTCTATTTTGCCAATTGTCCAATCGCTCCTGAAGCACTGTACCAAGCCAAACCGTGCTGCCCCCTTTTTTGGGGGTGATTTCAGTGATTGATGCTTACTGAATTGGTGACTTTGTATAAGCAGAGATTCTTCGTGGCGCCGGCGCGCCGGCAGACCTATGCACTGCAGATGGTTTCACCATATTGCTTGTGGCTGTGGGAGCCGCGGCGATATCTCGCCTATTGCTACTGCGCTAAGCTGAGGCATTTCTAAAGAGGTTCAACGGGCAGATAGCAGCACAGCACAACATCATGCAGTAGACGTAAGGCGCGATTGAGATATCAAAGCATTGCTGGATCGTGGCTTTGATCCTTGCATCAAGGCCAAAGTAGGAGGCCCTCTTTTGCCTCTACCTGAGAAGCTCTTTTCTGGCCGATGCACGCCAAGCGACCAGGAAATAATTTCGGCACGACGCGCGGCAACGACGCGCCAAAAGGTAGTAGGGCATAAATGCATGGTCTGGCAGCAGTCTCCACCCCCTGCCCTTGAAGTCCGCCTTACAGCACCACCGTGATGTTATGCGCGGCCCCATCATCCTGTAAGGGAATTAATACGTCGGGCGGCAGGCTGTGACCGTCCATTTCGCAGGCTGTCACGGTATGTCCTTTGCCATGCACGTTCTTCACTTTGATCAAATAGCGGGTGGATTTATAGCGATAGGATATTTCATAGCCGGGCCAGTTTTGCGGTATACAGGGCTCAAGGCGCAATCCATTGCCTTGCACGCGCAATCCCAGAATGGATTCGATTCCGGTGCGATACATCCATCCGGCAGAACCAGTGTACCAAGTCCACCCGCCGCGTCCCAGATGCTGTGGGTTGGCATAGATATCTGCCGCGACGACATACGGCTCAACTTTATAGCGGAATGCAGCCATGCGCGATTTGGCGTGCTGAATCGGGTTCAGCATACTGAACAGCGCGAACGCTTTTTCGGTCTGTTTCGTCGTCGCCAAGGCGACAACGGACCAAAGCGCGGCATGCGTATATTGGCCACCATTTTCGCGCAAGCCCGGGGGATAGCCTTTGATGTAGCCCGGGTCTTTCGCTGTTTGATTGAAGGGCGGTGTGAACAGTAGGGCGAGGCCGTCGCTCTGTTTCTGCAAGTATTGCTCGACCGCCTGCATGGCGCGTGCGGCACGTTCCGGCTGAGCCGCCCGGGAAATCACAGCCCATGACTGGGCAATCGCGTCAATGCGACATTCGTCGCTTGTGGATGAACCAAGCGGCGTGCCGTCATCGTAATAACCACGCCGATACCATTCGCCATCCCAGGCGTTTTGCTCAAGCGCTTCGGCAAGTTGAACGGAATGCAGCTGCCACCGGTCGGTGCGTTCGGGCGCAAGTTCTCCGGCTAACGGCGTGAATTGGTTGATGGTGGCTATCAGGAACCAGCTTAGCCAGACGCTTTCACCTTGGCCTTGCCAGCCAACGCGGTTCATACCGTCATTCCAATCGCCGCCACCGAACAGGCTCAGGCCATGCGGGCCGCTGGTCAGGCCGTAGTCGATGGCCAAAGCGCAATGTTCGCGTAGGGTGGCGGTCTGGAGCGAAACAGTCGGCAGATAAAAAGATTCCTGTTCATGATCGGCGAGAGTGCGCCCATCCAGAAAGGGTATCACCTCGTCCAAAATGGCGGTGTCACCGGTAACCTTGATATAGTGGGCAGTGACATAGGGGAGCCAGAGATGATCGTCGGCAAAGCGAGTGCGAATGCCTTGCCCAGCATCGGTACTCGACGGTAGCCACCAATGCTGCACATCCCCTTCGGGGAATTGCCGCGAGGCGGCCCGAAGGATGTGTTGGCGCGTCACCTGAGGCTGGCAAGTGGTGACGGTCATAACATCCTGCAACTGATCCCGGAAACCATACGCGCCGCTGGTCTGATAAAAAGCGGAACGCGCCAATATGCGGCAGGCGATGGTTTGATAGAGCAACCAGCCATTCAACATTATGTCCGTGGCGCGGTCAGGCGTTGTCACTTGAATCTGGCCGAGCATTCTGTCCCAATGGTCTTTGACCTCCTGCAAGGCGACAATGACCTGCTGCGCGGTGTATTTTTTGACTAGCTGCTGCGCCGCAGCCGCATCCGTAGCCGTGCCCAAGAGCAGGATAAGAGTAATTTCCTCCTGCGGTTTGATGGTCAGTATCGTCTGCAATGCCGCACAGGGATCGAGTCCTGCGCCCGTTTTTCCGGACATGGCGCCGCCCTGCATTAATGCGGCGGGTTCCTGGTATGTGCCGTTGCGGCCAATAAATTCACGGCGGTCGCCGGTGAAATTGATATTCTTGCCACTGAGATGGACGAAGGCGACATCACTTGCGCTTTTGCTGACCCAAGCGTTGCGGGCAAACAAGGTGTTGGTTGCGCTGTCCATCGACGTGATAATAAGCCCGGCGGGGCTATTGCCTGAGACGCCCAGAACCCAGTCATTGTAGGCCGTGACCGAAAGCAGTCGATTGGTCGCTGATTTATTGACGATGCGCAGGCGGGTAATTTTTACACTGTCGCCAAGCGGCACAAACTGGGTTGATTGAGTGAAGATGTCGGCGACAGTCGATTCGAAGACACTGTAGCCCATGCCATGCCGTGCAAGATATGTCACAGAATCCTTGCGGATTGGCGCAGCGGCTTGAGACCAAATTTCGCCGCTGACTAGATCAGTCAGATAGACCGCTTCGCCGCTTTCGTTGCTGACGGGATCGTTTGACCATGGCGTCAGCTTGTTCTCACGGCTGTTGCCAGACCAAGTGTAGGCAGCACCTTCTGCGGAGACATGGAACCCAAACCCTGGATTGGCGATGACGTTGATCCAAGGCACTGGCGTTTGCTGATCCGGGGCCAAGATGGTGACATACTCCCTCCCATTGGCGGCAAAACCGCCGATCCCGTTGAAAAATTCAAGTGAGGGAAGTTCGATAGGGTTGATCTTCCTTCGTGCGGCAAAAGGTATGGACGGCGGATAGAAAATTGCATCTTCGCGGGCTTTAAGATCGATCTGCTCCGCTAGGCTGCCGCGATGGCTCATTAGCACTACTCGGGCGGCAACAAGTAGTAATCGACGCGCTTCAGCAACAATTTGGTCGCCGCGCAACACATAAATCCTGCCTTTGCTCCATTCGCCATAGGCACCGGGTAGAGCCTGACGCGTGCGGACAAGCAATTCTATCTCATTTTGCAGCGGTTCAAGGTAAGAGGTTGGTTGCTCGTTCAGAATAACCAGATCGAGTTCAAGCCCCTTCATCGAAAGATAGCCATGCGCCTTAACGATCTGGCGTAGGGTTTTCATGTCCGTGGCGACGTCAACCACTAGTAGAAGGATGGGGAGATCGCCGGAGACGCCGGTTGACCACAAGACCGACTGAGCGTTGGCCCCTGCCTTGATGGCTCCGGATTTCACCCGAAAAGTAGCATCAGTATAAATGAGTGCGTTGGCGAGTTTTTGGAACAGACGCGCTTCTTCGGGCGCGATAACCATATGTTGGTACTGCAATTGCGCCAAAGTCCAGGCACGGGCGGCGGTACGGTTATAAGCGCTTTGCGAGCGGTATTTATGAGCAAGCTCTAACGCTTCATGGCGCGAAGCGGCGACAAGAGTCCAGAACGAGACATGAACCGGTGTGCGTGGTTGAAGCTGGAGGCGGCAACGCAAGCTGAAGATTGGATCAAGGACGGTTCCAACGGTATCGCTGAGTGGGCGACCATCCAAGGCGATGGGGTTACATGTTGTGTGACCGCGCCCGAGAAAGCGTGCGCGATCCGTTTCATACTGCATTTCGCCGATCGGTTCGCCGCCGATGGAAATGACATGAATGGCCCAGATCGGCGCTTCATCGGGATGGCGCGGGCGGCGTGTGGCCAGCAATGCGCCAAGAGCAGGCAGATACTCGGTTTCAACAAACATTTTGGCAAAGGCGGGATGTGCGGCGTCTGCCGCCGCCGTAGTCAAAACGAGTTCAGCATAAGAAGTGAGCTCGATTTCGCGCGGTTCTTTGCCGTGGTTGACAATCCTCAGGCGGCGGACTTCGCCATGATCTTCCGGAGAAACGACGACGTTTAGGATCGTCGCGATGTCGCCATCGTGCCGTTGGTATTCGGCATGATCCTCATGGAAGATCACCGTATAATCGTCGGGCTCGTGGCTGGTGGGCTGATAAGTCGCCGACCAATACTTGTTGTTCTCCGTATCGCGGATATATATGAAGCTGCCCGACGCGTCGCGCGTGGGGTCTTCATGCCAGCGCGTGACGGCTATGCCGCGCCATTTGCTGTAACCACCGCCTGCGGCGGTGATCATTAAGCTGTAATGCCCATTGGCGAGCAGTTGTGTTTGCGGCACGGCGCTATGCGGGGATTTGAAGCTGCGCGGGTTGGTTGAGATGACTGTACGGAGGATTGGGGTAATCGCCTCAACTTCTTCAACGCGTGGCTCGGCAAGGGCGACATGACGCGGTGGCAATTCCTGAAGCAGCAATTCCGTGGCTTGAATCAGGGGATCAGCATGGAAACGGTCACGCATTTTTCCGTTCTGCAACGCATTCAGGATCGCGACCAGACTGATGCCTTGATGATGCGCCATATAGCTGTGCACGACAGCCCAGGACTTGCCATCAGGTAAACGCCTTGTGGTAAAATCTATAGCTTCGTACCAGCCATAATAACCATGCGCACCCAGAGCGGCCAGACGTTGGTAATTCCGCAGCGCAGTAAATGGATCGATCATGGCGGCCAATGCCGTAGCATAGGGCGTGATCACGATATTTTCGCCGAGGCCACGTTTCAGGCCCAAACCGGGTATGCCGAAACCGGAATATTGATAGGTCATCTCAAAGTCACGGGCATTGTAAGCCGATTCCGAGATGCCCCACGGAATGCCGAGCATTTTGCCGTAATCAATTTGCCGTTCAACGATCAAAGCGTTGCTCCGTCCGATCAGGCTTTCGTCGGGCTCACGCATAATCAGCGCTGGCATAAGATATTCAAACATCGACCCGGACCAAGACACCAAAGCGGGTTTCTGTTCAACAGCGGTTACCGTGCGACCCAGCCTGAACCAGCTATGGGCGGGAATATCGCTTTTCGCGATGGCGACAATGCTGGCGAGACGTGCCTCGGAGGCCAATAAGTCGTAACAGCTCGGATCGAGTGCCTCATCGGCGACCCGAAATCCAATGGCAAGAAGTTTGCGTTGGGCGTTCAAGAGAAAGCTGAAATCCATGGCGTTGAAGAAAGCCAAAGCTTGCGTGGCTAGACTGTCGGCCGTTTCAATATGAGTTGTCGCCGCGGTGGCCCCTTGCTGTAAGTGCGCCAGTAAGATGTTGAGGCCTGGTCGTTCGGTTTGATGCTCGGCAATGATGGCGGCGACTTTCGCGGAAAGCTGAGCCAAATCTTGCAAGGTCGGAATGGTATCGTAGAGAATCACGCGCAATTCTTGCGGCAGGTGTGCGAACAGTTCCGACGGGAGCGCTTGGGTAAGCCAGGGGGCCATCTGGTCCAGAAGGTGCAGATGGGATTGGACAGCGGCGAGGACGGCGCGGCAGCAATTTTGAATATTGGCATCATCGCGACTGGCTTTTTCGCCGCGTTCGACAAAATAGAGCGAAACAATGTCGTCACTTGTGAATGCCAGTTCTTTGAGGCTCGTGAGCGTTGTGTACGCCGTTTCCAGCGTAGGACGATTCAAACGGTAGGCCTGCAGTATGGTTTGCATTGACTGCGCAACGTCTTGCACTTTTTGCAAGACTGGGGGCAAAGAAGGTGTGACGGCGCGTGTCAGTGCCTCTTGAAGGACAGACAGCGTATCACTGATTCCTTCGTGCCAAGTGTCACTGAGCAGTTTCTCTCTTGGCAATGCCCGACACATTTGCGCGACGACAAGTAGATATCCTGCAAGATTGCCGCTATCGACCGAAGAGATGTAGCGAGGCTCGAGCGGACGCAGATCAATCGTATTGTACCAGTTGAAAAAATGGCCCTTGTATCGTTCCATGCGATGCAAGGACACGAAGCTATCATTAAACCTGCTCAGCAGTTCTCCAATGTTGATCCAACTAAAATCGTAAGCTGCGATGGTTGATAAGAAATAGAGGCCGATATTGGTCGGCGAGGTGCGATGCGCAATGACTGGGGTAGGGTCTTCCTGAAAATTATCTGGCGGCAACCAATTGTCGTAAGCCGTGACGAAATGTTCAAAGTAGAGCCATGTTTCTCGCGCGATCAGGCGTAATTGTCTTTGTTCTGTTACTTCAATCTTGATGACGACATTCGGGGTCGTGAGCAGGCTAGAATAATACGCCAAAGCCGGAGCCGCGAACCAAAGCAACAGAAATGGTAGGGCCAACGGCCAAAGCATTGACGATGTCGTGACCAAGAGAACAACAGCCCCGGCGGTTAAAAGCAAGCCGCCAAACATATATCGTCCAAAGCCCAGCAGTGTACGGTGGCTGCGTCGTTTGGCTTCGGCGGCTGGCAACCATTCCAGCAAATTGCGGTGGGATATAAAGAGACGCCAGAGGGTTCGTAGCGCCGCATCGATCATCAGCCAAGACTGATGCGGCAAGAACGCGACATAAAAGACAATCTGCTGTCCTGCGCGTCGGGCATCCGCGGTCAATGTGCTGAGATGGGCGAGACGCGGGACGTCTGGACGCGGCCATAACCCTTCAATAAAGCTTATGAGGATTGGCATACAATAGGCGGCGAGGATGAGTGCGGTCCAGAGGCTGGCTGTTGCAAGTGGAAAGCTCCAACCGATCAGAAGCGCTAGAAAAGTACAGGGAGCCGTCAAAGTGCGGCGCAAATTGTCCGCTAGTTTCCAGCGTCCCAATGAAGGCGTGTTCTTTGCGCTAGGCCCGAACATCCACGGGAGCAGTTGCCAATCGCCACGCGCCCAACGATGCTGGCGCGTACTGGCTACGTCATAGCGCGAGGGATATTCTTCGACAACTTCGATGTCTGAAGCCAATCCGGCGCGGGCGAAGATACCTTCGATCAAATCGTGACTTAGAACGGTGTTCTCGGTTATCTGACTTGCCGCCGTGGCCTCAAAGGCGTCGATGTCATAAATCCCCTTGCCGGTGAAGGACCCTTCGCCGAACAAATCTTGATAGACGTCGGAAATGGCGAAAGCATAGGGATCGATGCCTTTTGCACGGTAAAATACACGCTGGAAGAGTGAGCCCGTATAGCGTTCCGGCAAAAAGGTTGAAACCCGTGGCTGCAAAATGCCGTAACCTTCGACAACACAGCGGCGTTCTTTGTCGCAGTGCGCACGATTGAGCGGATGTGCCATCTTGCCGATCAGTCTTCGCACGACACCGTGGGGCAGACGTGTATCGGCATCCAAGGTCACAACATAGCGAACATTGGCAGGCAGCTGCAGGGTAGCCGGAACGCTGGCGTTCAAATAGCTTGTGTCGCCGTAGCCACGCAGCAGACGATTCAACTCATGCAGCTTGCCGCGTTTGCGTTCCCACCCCATCCATTTGCCTTGTGCCGAGTTCCATACACGACGACGGTGTAGAACAAAGAAGCGCGGTGCCTCATTCGGCAGCGGGTACTGGTGATTAAGCGCCGCGACAGATTGTTGCGCCTGGGTGAGCAGGAGATCATCGTCGGACATCTTCTCTTGATCGGCGTCTTTCCAATCCGTCAGCAAGGCGAAACGCAGATTGTCATCTGAATTGCTCAGATAATGCACCTCGAGCCGCCCGATCAGCGAGGCGACATCCTGTGATGAGTCTATAAGCGTGGGAATAACGACCATCGTGCTGAGATCGTCGGGAATGCCGTCACTCAAGGAAAGCCCCGGCAGGGAAGTCGGCGAAAAAATGTAGATAACGGCGCGGTTTACAAACGAAATCGCGGCTTCCCAGGCCGGAAAAAAAACAGCAACAGCGAGGAAAAATAAACCCCAAATATGTTCTTCCTGTAAGGCCGTAGCAGAAAGACCAATTTTGACAAAGCTGCTGCCCAGAATAAGATTGGCCAGTAGGTAAAGGATGAGATTAGTGGCCGGGCTCGAATTGCGAATTTTGTCTCGCCAATCGCGCCGATAACCGATGTCAGCTTCCAGCTTGGGGAGGCCAGCATCGATGAGAAAATAACCTGGATCATGAGCGCGTCGCGATGAGATTGCGCCATCCCGTGATTGATCTTGTTCTTTTTTGGCAAACCAAAGGGCGCGCTCCGCAACCTCCGTTTCGGATCGTGACGATCCTCGCGCCAAGTTTTCTATAGCGCGACGATACAGATTGCGCGTCGGCAAATCCATCGCCGCGAAGTTGCTTTCGGCGCGTAGCGTTTGATCGACGCGGCTGACTTTCTCAAAATACTCAACCCAGTCGAAGGTCGAGATCAAGCGCATGCTGGTGATGATATTGCGCACTGTCACCGTTAAGGCGCCTTGATTTTGATGCGCCGCGCTGACGATATCTTGTGCCGAGCTTCCATCGTCCTGCAACCGGCTGTCGAGAAGCTGAAGGAAGGGGATCACACGCGGATCCTGATCACGTAGGCGCTGAATGAGCTGGGCGGCAAAGGAAGGGGATAGCACCGCCCGGCCTATGCTCTTAAGGCCTCTGACGATGCCATCTGACCCGGCATCTAATGAAAACAACAGTTCATCGGCCAAGGCGTCGGCCTTTATGCGAATCTTGCGGTCGTCAATGATGATGGTGGCGGCGCGACACAAGTTTTCTACCAGGGCGGCGCGTATTGTGATGCTCACGGCCCAAAGTTCATTGATATTGAGCGGTTGCTTGTTCTGATAGGCGAGAACGAAGCGTTCGAGCAAAGCAGGGTTAAAATAACTGTCTGTGTGCGCGATGTAGGCCAGCGCGATGCCATAAACGCGCGGAAATCCTTTAAGCGGCCCCTGAGCCAACTTAGGCAGTTCACGGTAGTATTTCGGCGGCAAGTCGTTGCGGACAACACGAATTTGATCTTCCGCGACGAAATAATTATCGACGACCCAGTCG
>CAYOGS010000037.1:0-1198 GCA_964403435.1 uncultured Rhodospirillales bacterium
CTCTATGGCCAGTCGCTGAAATACGCCGTCGACTTCTTCATCGAATACTTCGCGCTCGACCTGATCATGGAGAACGGCGCGTGCCGGGGCATCACCGCCCTGAAGCTCGACGATGGCACGATGCACCGTTACCGCGCTCAGCGTGTGATCCTCGCGACCGGCGGCTATGGCCGCGCCTATTTCTCGGCGACCTCCGCCCACACCTGCACCGGCGACGGCAACGCCATGGTGCTGCGCGCCGGTCTACCGTTGCAGGATATGGAATTCGTGCAGTTCCACCCCACAGGGGTTTACGGCGCTGGCTGCTTGATCACCGAAGGCGTGCGCGGCGAAGGCGGCTATCTCACCAATAGCGCGGGCGAACGCTTCATGGAACGCTATGCCCCTAGCGCCAAAGATCTGGCCAGCCGCGATGTGGTGAGCCGTTCCATGACCATCGAGATTCGTGAAGGGCGTGGCTGCGGGCCGGAGAAAGACCATATTCACCTGCATCTGGAGCATCTTGACCCCAAAATCATCCATGAACGACTGCCCGGGATCGCGGAAACCGCACGCGTGTTCGCCAGCGTGGACGTGACACGCGAACCCATTCCCGTGCTACCCACCGTGCATTATAATATGGGCGGCGTGCCCACCAATTATCGCGGCGAAGTGGTCTGCCCGACACAGACCGATCCTGACGCCGTAGTGCCCGGTCTGATGGCGATTGGCGAGGCTGCCTGCGTTTCCGTGCATGGCGCCAACCGACTGGGTTCCAATTCGCTGCTCGACCTTGTTGTGTTTGGGCGCGCAGCTGCCAACCAAGCGCGCGCAATCATCGAACCGGGCGCGTTGCAACGGCAGCTGCCTAAGGACGCCGGGGACAGCGCTCTGGCCCGCTTCGACGCCGCACGCAACGCCGCCGGAAGCGTCCGAGTGGCTGATTTACGCATGGCGATGCAGCGCACAATGCAGGATTATTGCGCCGTCTTCCGTACCGGAGAAGTTCTGGCCGAAGGGCAGCGGCGCGGCAAAGCCGGCCAGTGCGGCCACGCGCCACCACTCTGCGGCCGTGAGGCCATTGAGGCTGTCGCCCGTCAGTTCGCATTGGCGGGCGTGGCGCACGGCTTCCGTGGCGCTCACGCCCTGGCGAGCTTGCGCCGCGGCATGGCTCATCTGCACCAGGTTGCCGGCCGCATAGTGGGCGCTGGGGTTCAGG
>CAYOGS010000037.1:1208-11522 GCA_964403435.1 uncultured Rhodospirillales bacterium
GATTATTGCGCCGTCTTCCGTACCGGAGAAGTTCTGGCCGAAGGGCAGCGGCGCATCCATGAGCTTTATGGTCATAAGAAGGATATCCGCATCGCCGACCGTTCGCTGGTGTGGAACTCCGATTTGGTGGAGGCTCTGGAGTTAGACAATCTTCTGGCACAAGCTGTGGCCACGTTGGACAGCGCCGCCAACCGTAAGGAAAGCCGCGGCGCCCACGCGCGCGAAGACTTTCCGCAGCGCAATGATGAGGAATGGATGAAGCACACCGCCGTCTGGGTGGACGAAAAAGGGCAGAGCGGTATCGGCTACCGCCCGGTTCACCTCTATACCTTGACGGACGAGGTGGATGTGGTGAAGCCCAAGGCGAGAGTGTATTGAGGAGCAAATTATGGTTGAACTCACGCTGCCGCAGAATTCGAAGATCGAAGCCGGCGTAAAGCATCCGGCGCCAAAGGACGCGAAGCACACGAAGACCTTTAAGGTCTATCGCTGGTCGCCAGACGACGACAAAAATCCGCGTATGGACGAATATACGATTGATTTGGAACGCTGCGGCCCGATGGTGCTGGATGCTATCATCCACATCAAGAACGACATTGACAGCACGCTCACCTTCCGTCGCTCCTGCCGCGAAGGTATTTGCGGCTCCTGCGCCATGAATATTGATGGCACCAATACACTCGCCTGCCTGAAGCATATTGACGATGTTCAAGGTGACGTCAAAATTTCTCCCCTACCCCACCTACCGGTGGTTAAAGATTTGGTACCTGATCTCAAGCATATCTACGCGCAATATGCCTCCATCAAGCCTTGGCTGCAGAGCCAGACGCCGCCGCCGCCTGACCGTGAGCGCCTGCAATCGCCGGAGGAACGCGCCAAGCTGGATGGCCTGTACGAATGCATCTTGTGTTTCTGCTGCTCAACCTCCTGCCCCAGCTATTGGTGGAACGGCGACCGCTATCTCGGCCCCGCCGTTTTGCTGCAGGCCTATCGCTGGATCGCGGACAGCCGCGACGAGATGACGGGTGAGCGCCTGGACAATCTAGAGGATCCGTTCCGGCTTTATCGCTGCCACACTATCATGAACTGCACCAAGACATGCCCCAAGGGGCTGAACCCGGCCAAAGCCATCGCGGAAATCAAGAAGCTGATGGTGGCGCGGCAGTAGGCGGAGCATCGGCCGGCGGTTCGTGTTGTTTAATGACAGTGATGCCGCCATTATTCTCCAGCATGGCGATATGCACTTCTGCAACTGTCAGGCAGCCGGCACGGCGCAGTGCGGCGTGCAAGTCGTGCATGGTAATGCAGGACTGATTAAGCGTCTGCTGAAAGATAACGCCGTTATGAACCAAAACCTGCGGTTGGCCTTCGAGCATCACTTCCAGCTTCTTGTTGCGGAACGCTAGATAACCCAGACCGGCATTGAGCAACACCAGAGTAAAGGCCGAAACCATACCGCCAACCATCGAATTATCGCCTGCCGTCATGGAATTCTGGACGGCGTTAGATAGGATGAGCAACAGCACAAGATCAAAAGGCGCCAACTGCCCGACCTGGCGCTTGCCGGTGATGCGCAACAATACCAGCAAAAAAAAGTAGATGACGGCCGCGCGCACCACCAGTTCCCAAACTGGCGTAGTGAGTGCAAAGATGCTCATTCCACCGTCACTGTAACGGGAGTGGACATTATTGACGGGTCGTGCGGGACATGGTTGCCGTCACCCAGCAGCAGTTGCAGCGTGTGCTTGCCAGGTGGCAGCGTGAGCGTTGCCTCCGTTTGGCCTTTGCCATAATGGATATGCCGTTCGTCGGCCGGGATGGCGGTTTTCATCTCTTCCGGTGTGAGCGTGCTGTCAATCAGCAAATGAAAATGCCCGGTGCCAGGACTATTGTCGCCGGCGGGCGCCACTTTGACATTGCCCAAAATATTAAAAAATAACCTCACGGGGTTTTTTAGCACGTCGCCGTCCAGCACGATATTGGGTTTTTCCGACGGCGCCTGGGCATAACGCAGTTCCAGACGCGGTCGTTGCTCGACTGACTCTGCGGCGCGCAGAGCTGCCGCCGGCATTGCGGCGAGAGTGAATGTCAGCATCATGACAACAAGAACTGAGGCCGAACGCATGGCGCGTCTCCGACAAACGTGAGTTACCCAGTGTTTTTATCATTGAATACAGGTGGGGACAATGGGCACAGCTGGCGCGGGCATCATATCGTTATTCTACCGTCACGGTGACGGCGTTGGAGAGGGAGCGCGGTTTGGCCAGATCGCCCATGATATCCAGCGTGACCGCACGGATGGTATGCTTTCCTGGCTTCAAGGTGAAGACAAAGGGCGGTATCGGCTCGATTTTCGGTGGTTTGACTTTGCCGTCAAGCCATTCATCAACGGTATGTTTGACAAATTTGCGCGGCGGAGGTGCTGGATGCCGAATGATGTCGCCGAACCAATCGATGCCGCCGTTCGGCAACCAGGGCTGATATATCCCGTCAACCAGCAATACATATGCGTAGCCATCGTCTTCTGAGTAACCTGGCATATTATTCATCTTATAGATGACGCCTATCCCCAAGCGGATCGGGTTTTTGAGCAGCAGCCCATCTTGAAGATTCTGCTGAACCTCGCCATTTTCGCCAACCACGACCAGCGAGAGATGCATCGGGTTATAGGGTCTCGGCCTGAAAGCCTCCGCCGTGCCAGAAAGCAGCATGATGACCATGCAGACCATGAACACCATTTGTTCGTGCGGCGATTTGTTGGGTGGCATCTGCATTGATTTTCGTTCGTTCATGGCCGGTTACTGAGTGGGCGACAGCGATGATATTTGATGATGTCTATGGCCAGTGCCACCAGCAGGATCAAACCGGCCAGCGACAGGATAATCGGCCAATAATTGATGTCTGGCGGCAGAATGAAAACGGTGGCGTAGCGTGTGGTAATCGGCGGATTCATCGGCGTGCCATCGGCATTCAGCATCAGCACCTGGAGGGTATGCTTGCCCGGCGGCAGGGTGAATTCGTAGGGTTCCAACATTAAATAAATAGTCGGGTATTTTGAGCCTATGGTTGAATTGTGCAGCTCCCGTTCTTGGTCGCTCATTATTCCATCATTCATTTTTTGCCAAAAACGCTCGATTTCTAAATTATAGAGAAATCGTTGTGCCCAACCGCTGCGCGGTGTTTCTCGAATTATGTGCGATTTTTTGGTTATGCCGCCATAAGGCAAATCCGGGTCATAGATCTGGTCAATCAACAAGACTGTCTCAGTCTGCGGTGAGATAGGCGGCAAGTGAATGTCAGTCGGAGTGTAACCTCTTATGTCAACGGCGATTGGGCTATTTAGTGTGGTGACTTGTCCGGCTTTTTCTCTAATTAATGTTTTCCCGTCGGGAAAATCAGTCCCGTTCGATGTTCTATAGACGATATGGTGGTCATTCGGGCCGAATATCCTAAACTGCAGTGTCGGCCACTCGTCAGGTTCCGGCAATTCCCTAAACCCACAACCGGGAAACGCAACACACAAGCCAAGGAGAAGCGCAAGGCATGTCCGCAAAATAAAACGTGGCATTCAGCTCACCCTAAATGCCACGTTAGCATGGCCGGCGCGGCGGTAACCAGCCTATTTGACAGCAGGGATTACATTGATTGTAGTCAACTTGGAAGCGATAATCGTCTCGGTCATCTTGCCTTCAGCGTCAACCAAAACAGCCTGAACCGTGTGTGCTCCCGCTGAAAGATTGAAAGTCCAATGACGGTCAGACGCCCGGCACGCTCGGTTGGTCATGCCATAGCAAGCGGCGAATTTTGTCCAATAATTCTCGTTCCCTGTTAGCGACAACCGAACAATCTGTCCCTTCTCGATCAGATCGGGCCGCAGTTGTTTCCTATCCCACTTGGCATCAATCAACAAAATGACTTCTCGGCCTTGGGAAACTAAGTGGCCACCGTGGGTTGAAAAGATTTTAAAATCGAGTGTTAGAGATATGGGGTTAGGTAAATTCAGGGAAACTGGTGTGAGATCTTCAGTGCCGCTTGGTTGTTTGAAATGCAGTTCGATAATTGGAACGCGCGGATCGCCCCAAAATGCCAGCGCGGTTCCGGCCGGCAACACGCACAGAAAATAGCAAATTATCGTGAACCGAAAACGTGGCATTCAGGTCTCCCTGAACGCCACGTTATCATAACCAGCTTCGCCGCTGCCAGCCTACTTGCTGACTCGAAGGTTGGCCAATGAATCGCCGATGGTGCTGAAGGCGTTTTGCAATTCGGCTTCTGTCACGGTCGGGAAGTAGAAGGCCGGTTGCGTGGCGCAGTTACGCAGTAGCGTCTGGTTAGCCGTGGTGGTGGTGCCGAACATGATGGTATAGACATACACATTGTTGGCTTTAAGGCTGTTGCAGACACTGGTCAGACGATTATTCAACTGCGTCACGGCCTGAGAGCCGTTAGTGGTGCCCAGACGGCCGTTGCTGAGATACCAGTCGGCGCCGCGTGAACCGTTATCAATGGTGTTCTCGCCGTCCGTCATGATCACCGCTGCTTTATTCATATTCGGACTGTTATAGTTCAGGGGCAGACTGTTGCTATCCATGACGCCACCCCAGAGGCCGCGCCAGCGCGGCGAGAGCATACGCCACCCCCAGACAGCACCCACGCCGATATGTGTATTGCCTGCGGCATTCATGGCGTTGATGCTGTTGATGACGGTAGTCTTGTTGTTGGTCATGCCTGTGACCTGAGCCGAGCAGTATTTATTAGGGCCTTTGTTGACACCCAGGCCGGTGGTGGAAGACGTCCAGCTGTTGTTGCTGTCGCTTGGCCAATAATAGGCCTTGAATTTCTCTAAAGATGGCGGGTCGTCCGTCACGTCGCGGCTGGTGCTGTGGCGCATATCGACGCAGCCCATCCAGCTGGTGGTACCCCAGTTTTTGGAAGCGGTGTAAGCCGTATCCATCCACGCCGTGCGCGTAGTCCCGATATTCACCGCCTGTGCGAACGGCACCAATCCGATCCACAGTGGCGCTCCGCCGCTGTTACTGTTGTGCAGAATATTAACTAGGCTGGTGGCCGCACTCTTTAGGCTCGTCAGTTTGCTGCCGGCCATGGAGCCCGTATTATCCAGCACCATTACCAGCTCCATGCCCTTGGTGGTACGCGTGACTTCCGACTCCGCTCGGACGGTGGATTTGTCAAAGCCGAAGACTTCCATGAAGGTGGTTGGCACCTCGGCGGTGGCGCTGAGCGTGATAACACTCTTGTTGGAGTTGGTGGAGACGCTGACGGTCTTGATTTTGGCGCCCAGGTAACCTTCGAAGAAATTGGCCTTCATATATTTGTCCACCTCGGTTGCCAGCGTGGTGGTGTTGATGGTGGCTCCCGCCGCCAACCCTGCTGCGTCCAGCGCCGTGGACAGCTTGGTCTGCACCAGCTGCATACGCGCCGAGTCCACCGCCAGGCCGACTGAGCCGACCAGTCCCATGAAGGACAACGCCACTAGAGGCAGCGACATACCGGATTCCGATTTGCGGAACCTTGTGAGCAGACACATCATTGGCCGTTTCATTGCCGCCTCCATCAAGAATTGGGCAAGGTTAAAAGCGTGCCGAGGCGCGGCTTATAGGCCGCAACCTTGTATACGTCGCCGTCATTTGTCAGGCCGGAATTAAAGATCGGCGAGAAGACAAAGAATGTCTCCGTGATGATGACATTATCCTTATTGTTGAGCGTCAGGCCGCCGGGCAAGGTCGGCGTACCATTGACGATGCCAATCTTGCTGTTTCGCAGCAGGCCACCGCCGCCCTTATATTGCCAGCGAATAGTGGGATAGGTCTGCGCCGGGTCTTTATAGACCGAGGTAACGATGACGACGCCGTTGCTACCGAAGGTGAAGGGTTTCATGATCTGGCCGGCAGCCAGAACCATATCATTCATCAGTGGCACGGAGACGGATTGGTTCTGTGACACCAAATCCGAAACGGTGTAAGTGATGCGATCCACCTTCTGGTGGTAGAGCATGTAGCGCGTTAGATCGAGACCGCTCAGCAGAAGCACGAGCAGAATGGGCAGCACAAGCGCGAACTCCACCGCGGCGACACCGCGTTCGCCCTGCCTGCCGCGCCGAAGCTGGAAGCTAGAAAGGTTCATTTTT
Organism: uncultured Rhodospirillales bacterium; assembly: GCA_964403435.1. GTDB lineage: Bacteria > Pseudomonadota > Alphaproteobacteria > UBA9219 > RFNS01 > JAGOHT01. The sequence goes on from CAYOGS010000037.1 coordinate 7,357, forward strand.
CACCACGATGCGCGAGCGGAGGTTAAGAATGCCGTCCTCGCCGAGAAAATGCTTCATTGCCGGCGTCATGATCGGCCAGGGGTAGGTGATCGTATAGACCACGATATCGCCCGCCGTGCCGTAACCGGTGGTACCGATATCGCTGTCATAATGGCCGTTGCCATTGCTGTCGGTGTAGTTTTCGCCCGGGTCCCAATGGTTGTTCATGTTGGCGTCCACAAACTGCTCGCCGGTGCCAATGCCGCTGAATGATTTATAGGCCAGCGAACTGACGGCGATTTTGTTCTTGTCCATAAGAAAGCCGGCCATGCGTTCCACCGCCGCCATGATGGTCTGCTGCTGGGTCTTGGTGGGGCTGACATAGCCGGTCTTGCCGGTACGCGATGCGGTGGCGCTGGCGTTCTCCAGGACATGCTGCGCGAACATCACCATGGATGTTTCAATGATGCCGATGAGCAGCAGGAAGTAAAACGGCGCAATCATAGCAAATTCTAGCGCTGTCGCGCCGCGCTCGCCGCGGCGCCGCTGCAGATACCGGCCTGACACACGGTTCAATAGCAACACGGAACACACCCTTTCCGCGCCGCGCTGTTATGCGTGTTTTTCTGCGCGCGCGCCTTTTCCGTCCTGCCATTATCGCAGTTTATGCTTAGGGAAAGGCTAAAGGTTTCAAAAAGTTAGTTCGCGACAGGGCTCGCGGCACGGCTAAAAAAGACCGGCTTTGACCGTGACTTAGCCGGTATCATTTGTACGATGATTTGAATTTCGAACTATTGCCGGTCGATGCGCGGACTATTCGGTGTGCGCTAGGATTTGCTCCACCAGAGTCGGGCGGTCAGCGGCACTGACCGGCCGCAGCGTCGGGAAAGCGATGACTTCACGGATGCTGTGCGCGTCGGTCAGCAACATCACCACGCGGTCAATACCGATGCCGAGGCCACCCGTTGGTGGCATGCCATATTCCAGAGCGATGATGAAATCCCGATCCATCGGGTGCGCTTCGTCATTACCGGTGGCGCGCGCCGCCACCTGCTCGCTAAAGCGATAAAACTGATCAAACGGGTCGTTCAATTCGGTGAAGGCGTTCGCGACTTCCCAGCCATTGATATAAGTTTCGAAACGCTCGGCCAACATGGGGTTGGTGCGGTGGCTCTTGGCCAGCGGCGAGATGTCCTTAGGCAGATCAATCACATGTGTGGGCTGGATGAGTTTGTCCTCGACCTTGGCGCCGAAGGCGGCTTCCACCGCCTGCCCCCAGCTGGCATCAGCCTTGATTTCCGCGCCCAGTTGGCGGGCAGCGGCCACTGCGGCTTTGGCGTCCGTGATGGCCATGAAGTCCACGCCAGTATGTTCTTTCACCAATTCGGCCATGCTCTTGCGCGGCCAGGGCGCCGTGAAGTCAATTTCCTTGTCGCCATAGGCAATCTTGGTCTTACCATGCAGTAGATGCACACCGCCAGCGATGATGGCTTCGGTGAGCGCCATCATGTCGTGATAATCCGCATAAGCTTGATAGAGTTCGATGGAGGTGAATTCCGGATTGTGCTTCACCGAGACGCCTTCGTTGCGGAAAATCCGCCCAATCTCGAACACGCCAGCTGCCACATCGCCGATGAGCATGCGTTTCAGATGAAGCTCGGTGGCGATGCGAAGATAGAGCGGAATATCCAGCGCGTTATGGTGCGTGACGAAGGGACGCGCCAAAGCGCCGCCGGGCATATTTTGCAATATCGGCGTCTCGATTTCCATGAAACCGCGCTGATCCAGCAGGTCGCGCATAAAGCGGATAAAACGAGCACGCTCCCGGAAGATGCGGCGGCTGTTTTCGTTAGCAATTAAATCGGCCTCACGGCCGCGGTACCGTTCCTCCGGGTCCACCAGACCATGGCGCTTTTCCGGCAGCGGCCGCAATGATTTGCACAGCATGGTGATGGTCGCGCTATCTACGGTCAGTTCGCCGCGTGGCGTGCGACGGATGATGCCTTCCACGCCGATAATGTCGCCGATATCCAACAACTTCATGAATTGCGCCCGTTCTGGCGGCAATTCTTTGTGGTTGGTGTAAATCTGCAGCTTGCCACTGGGGTCGCGCAGGTCAATGAACATGCCGCTGTTGCGGTTGGCCATAATGCGTCCAGCAACGCGCACTTGATCCGTGGTTTTCTCGCCGACCGGCAATGAGGCGTATTTTTCCTGCAGCGCGCCCGCCTTTGCGTCCGGCGTGAAGCTGTGCGGATAAAGCTCTACCCCCAGCGCCTTGAGCTGCTGCGCGTTGTGGTGTTTGGAGAGCAAGGTCTCGCTGGTTTCGGTGGTCATAGCGGCTTTTGCGTGCGGTTCAGACATCGTGAAATCCCATATTGTCCGGCGAAACTAGAGTGTTTATGGTGATTTTTGAAGTTTTATTTAGGAAATGCCGATGTCATCCCCCTTGCCCGACCTTGCGCGCCTCTGCCAAGCGCCGTTTGCCATGCTTCGCCGCGAAGGGGAAGAGATGGTCTGGCTGCTGCGGGGCAATTTGGTGCGGCATGAGAGGCTAGCCGAGATTCGTATCGCACCGCCGACCAGTCAGGCCGGCGAAGAAACATTCGCCAGCCTTAACTTCCTGCCCTTCGCTACGGTCAAGGAACGCGGTTTCGCGGCCCATGATGACGGCGAGCCAATCGCCAGCCTGGAGATCACGCAGCGGTCGCGCTTCAGCGTCGCGGACTTAGTTACGGCGCTGGGCGAGACCAAAGTGGCGCTGACGGCGCCTGGCAGCTTCGGTGAAAGCGATACCGCCTATGCCCAACTGGTGCGGGACGTCATCCGCGAGGATATCGGCAATGGCGCAGGTGCCAATTTCGTCATTCCGCGCTGGTATCGCGCCCAGATCGCCAATTACACTCCAGTCAAGGCGCTGGCCGCCTATGCTCATTTGCTGCAGCAGGAGCGCGGCACCTACTGGACTTTTGCGTTTTTTGACGGCGTCAAATTCCTGATTGGCGCCACTCCGGAGCGGCATATTTCCTTGCAGGGCGGCATCGTGAAGATGAACCCGATTAGCGGCACGCTCCGCAAGGCAGAGCTTGAGCCAGAGCGGGCGAAGGAGCAGTTGCTGGCTTTTCTGAACGACAAGAAGGAGATTTTCGAGCTGCTGATGGTGGTGGATGAAGAACTGAAGATGATCGCCGATTTCTGTCCCAGCGGCGGTCAAGTCATCGGCCCGTTACTCAAGGAAATGGCGCATCTGGTCCATACCGAATATCTACTGGCGGGGCCGACGCAGCGCGATGTCATCAGCCTGTTGCGCGACAGTATGTTCGCCGCCACAGTGACTGGCAGCCCGATTGAAAGTGCCATGCGGGTGATTAAGAAACGCGAGCCGGGGCCGCGCGGCTATTACGGCAGTGTTCTGGCCCTGATCGGTCAGGACGCGCAGGGCAAACCGACCCTGGACGCCCCCATCCTTATCCGCACGGCAGCTATAGCGGCCGACGGCACGATTGCCATCGGCGCCGGCACTACCATCGTACATCATTCGGTGCCGGAAGATGAGGTTAAAGAAACACACGCCAAGGCCGCTGGCATCATGCGCGCCTTCGGGCTGCAAGGTGCCGGCCACAACCGCACGCCGCTGGACTTGCAGCCGTTGATCGCCACTGAGGATATTCAAATCGCACTCAATTTACGCAACAAAGATTTGTCACGCTTCTGGATTGACTATCAGCAGGATGATTTCACGCTTGATACGCGCCTGGCTGGCAAGACTGTGACCATTGTGGACAATGAGGACAGCTTCACCCATATGTTCGCGCATGTGCTGCGTCGCCTCGGCATGACGGCCAACATCGTCAGCTTCCGGGACGCGGATTTAAACAACATGCCTGCCGATCTCGTTGTCATCGGCCCCGGCCCCGGCGACCCCAACGACCTGACCGACCCCAAGATGGCCAAACTGCACCAGATGGTGGCCACTCTGCTGGCGGGCAGCCGTCGATTCTTGTGCGTCTGCCTCGGGCACCAGTTCTTGTGCAATCATTTGGACATGAAGGTGGCCAAGAAAGAACCAGCGGCGTTTCAAGGCCGGCAAGAGGTCATTGATTATTTCGGCAAGAAGCAGCGCGTGGGATTTTACAATACCTTCGTCGGGCATTATGCCGCGCCAGTGCGAGACGTGACAGTGGCCT
>CAYOGS010000038.1:0-9869 GCA_964403435.1 uncultured Rhodospirillales bacterium
CCACCGCCGAGTGTGCCGAGTTGCTGCACCAGCTTATCGCCGCGAATTTTCGGGTGCTTGGCGAGTATGCGCTCCAGCCGTTCCGCCAGCTGCATTTCTCGCAGGGCAGAGACGATACGCGCCGGAGCTTCGCGGTGATCGCCACCACCGCCATTGCCCACCGGTACTTTTCGTTCGATCATGCTGCGCAAGGGTGCCAACGTGTCGGGCAGTTCGCTGGCACGCAGTGTCGTCTGCACCGCGGCCATGCCGCACCCGATATCCACACCCACGGCCGCCGGAATGATGGCGCCCTTTGTGGGGATGACGGAGCCAACGGTGGCGCCTTTACCCCAATGCACATCCGGCATCACCGCGACATGCGGGTAAATGAAAGGTAAACCGGCGACGTTCAGCAATTGCTCCCGCGCTGCGTCTTCCAGTTCGACACCGTCAATCCAGGCCTTGATGGGCTTCTTGCCCACTTCTGCAATCGTCTGCATTTTATTCACTCTCAGTCTTGTTTTTTGCACTTGACTGAATAGTGCATATTGCACTAAATAGCAAGTGTTGGGCCGGAGTTTAAGGGTTATCGCGACCAGTCCTGAAGTAGCTGGTTTCCAGCGTCAGGTAGAAACCCCTTAAACGCAAACACGCCCAATAACGGAATGCGCCATCCGGGCCGAAGTTTGTTGGTTACCGTCTGCTAAACGGTCTCCTTGGGTAATCCCCTCGGAGACGCCAATAAACACCTTATGTCCGGGTGGCCATTTTATTGTCACCCAGCATGCCATGGCTATCAGCCTCAAGTTCATGCGTATAGAGTAACCGAAACCAATCCTGCGATTGCGTACCGCGCGGAGATATAATGTTTCCAAGATTTGCAGCAGTTTTTCTGGCTCTAGATTTGGCTTGCAGTAGCGGTAATGCGTTTGCGGATGAGAAAGTCGAAGATTTATTCAATCAGGGAAATAAAGAGCGTCACGCCGGCCATCTAGATTCCGCCTTCAAATTATATCTTAAAGCGGCAATTTTGGGTGATAGCTTTTCTCAATTCAATGTCGCCATGTCATATGCGGAGGGGCAGGGAGTCTCGAAGGATATTAACAAAGCAAAAGAGTGGCTCGTAAAAGCTGCCGACCAGAACTTTATACGAGCCATGCTCACGCTTGGCGAGCTTTACATGTCCGGTGAACTATGGCCACGCGATCACGTGGAAGCAGCGAAATGGTGGCGCAGGGCGGCAGATATGGGTGATCCCTTCGCGCAAACCAATCTAGCCAATTTATATGACCGGGGTTGGGGGGTGCCGCAAGACGTCAGGCGGGCGCTGCAATTGAGAACACAAGCAGCAACCAAAGGCGATACCCTTGCACAATTTACTCTGGGAACGGATTATGCGCTAGGTCGTGGTGTGCCCCAAGACTACAAACAAGCAGAAACCTGGTATCGTAAAGCCGCAGAGTGCGGCTATGCCAAAGCCCAACACAACCTTGGCCTGATGTACGCGCAAGGTCACGGCGTGACACAGGACTATCTTCAAGCTTATGCTTGGTTCGCCACAGCTTTGAAAACCGGTGACACAACGGCATGGGATAGTTTAACGCACGCGGAGCGGCTTATTTCGGAACAACAGTTATCTACGGCGAAAACTCTTGCAACGAATTATGCAGCAAAATATAGCAATCGATGTCCGGTGGTTCAATGATAAGCTATTTTACAGCTATTCGATACAGTTGCCAAATCAACCACACTTTACAATAGCGATTGACAATTAGTGCGATATGCACTAATTGTCTTTTTGTCAGTCAGCTTCTTTATGCAGGTTGATTGCCGCGCCGGCTCCAGCCGGGCCGTAGAAGTTGGGTTATCGTTAATCTGTGGGTCGCCGGTTCAAATCCGGTCGGCGTTTCGGCGCCGTAGCTCAGTCTGGATAGAGCAACAGACCTCCGCAAGGAGGTTTCCCAGCTTCGCCTCATGTCCGTCTGGACTCGGCGCAGTATTTAAGGCGGCGCAAGCCGCGCCATGCGGGTCGAAGAAGTTCGTTTATCGCCTCCACGCGGGCATTTCTGATCTGGCGATCAGACACCGGGCAACCGGTGCGCCCAAGCGAGCTTCAACCTATATCCGCATGTTTTATAACGCGAGGCGGGCCTGACGTCCGGTCTTCGCAGGATTGACCGCTTGAGACTTTAATCAGGCGGACGGGTCTTGCCGAAAGCTCAGTCAGCCCGCCTCATAATTTAAGTGAGAGTAACATGAGCTACAAAGCTATCTTACAAAGCGTCTTCCCGTCCAAGCATGGCCAGACGCCGCAGACCGAACCGTTGCCCGGCCAGGTGCCGAACAACGCCGGCGGCTATTTCTATGCCATTGACGATTGGGCGCTGCTCGACCGGTTCTTGCTGCTCGGCACCGAGGCGGGGACTTATTATGTCTCGCCCGTGCAGCTGACCAAGGACAGTGCTGGCGCCGTACAACGCCTTTTGGCGACGGATGGCTTGCAGGTCGTGGCGCGTATCGTTGCTGTCAGCAAGGCTGGCCGCGCGCCGAAGAATGACGCAGCTCTGTTCGCGCTGGCACTCGCCGCCGCGTGCGACGACCAACCCACGCGTCAGGCCGCGCTGGCGGCGCTGCCGCAGGTGGCGCGCACCGGTACCCATTTGCTGCAGTTCGCGGAATATGTAAACGGGCTACGCGGCTGGGGCCGCGCGCTCCGCAAGGCGGTGGGCAAGTGGTTCACCGCCATGCCGGTGGAGCAGCTCACGCTGCAGGCCGTGAAATATGCCCAGCGCGAAGGTTGGGCGTTGCGCGATTTGCTGCGCCTGGCGCACCCGCAGGCGGATGGCGATGAAGCGCGGCGTGCGGTCATCAACTGGATCGTGCATCCCGATGCGCCGGAAGCCATCGCAGCGGCGCGTCAGATGCGTCTGATCGAAGGCAAATATCAGGCGCGGGCGGCGACGTCGCCCGAAGCGGTCGCTTCCATCGTGCGGCAATATTCCTTGCCGCGTGAAGCGATACCTACTGAAGCGTTGCAAAGCGCCGCGGTGTGGGACGCCCTGCTGGTGGATATGCCGATGACGGCGATGATCCGCAATCTCGGCAAGATGAGCCAGATCGGGCTATTGCAACCTTTCGGCGCAGCATCCGATTATGTCGCCGCGCGTTTACGCGACCGCGAGCAGCTGGTGAAGGCACGGGTCAACCCCTTCCAGCTACTGCTGGCTCTCCGCACTTATGCGGCGGGGCGTGGTGCGCTGGGTTCGCTGACCTGGACGCCGGTGGCACCAATCGTCGCGGCGCTGGATGACGCGTTCGAGGCCTCGTTTGCCACGGTGGTGCCGACGCAACAGCGCATTCTAGTGGGCGTGGATGTGTCCGGCTCCATGCGCGGCACGCGCTGCGCCGGCTCGCCGATTTTGTCGGCGGTGGAAGCGGCGGCGGCGGTCGCCACCTTCCTGGTGCGGACGGAGCCGAAGACGCATGTCATGGCGTTCGATACCGAGGCGCGGGAGTTCGTGGTGACGCCCAAGCAGCGGCTGGACGATGTCGTGGCCAGCGTTGCCCAGTGGGGCGGCGGCACGGATTTGTCCTTGCCTGTGACCTATGCCCTGGAGCGCCAGCTGGTGGTGGATGCCTTCATCATCCTGACCGACAGCGAAACCTGGGCAGGCGAGCAGCATACCGTGCAGGCGCTGCACCAATATCGCCAGCGTCTGAACCCAAAGGCCAAGCTGGTGGTCATGGCCGCGGCGGCGAATGGCGGCACGGTCTGCGACCCAGCTGACCCACTTTCCTTCGGCGTGGCGGGGTTTGATGCCGCGGCGCCGCAACTGGTGATGGATTTCATCAGGGGTGCAGGTTAGCGGCGGGCAGCGGCGGTGCGGGAAGGAGGCGGGATGACTCCAGACGAGCTGCGACATATCGGCGAGGAACTGTTCGGCGCGTGGGGCTGGCAAACTAAAATTGCTAAAGCCCTGCGCGTTGACGGCAGCACCGTTCGCCGCTGGATCTCCGGCGCCACCGCCATCCCCGGCCCCGCTGAAGTGGCGCTGGAGCTCCTGCTGCAGGTAAAGAAAAATGCTCCGCAACGGTAGGCCGGCGCGCGTGATCGTGCGGGTAAAATTTGGATCGCACCTATACGGTACTGACACGCCGGAATCCGATCTAGATATCAAAGCGGTTTATCTGCCCAGCGCCCGTGATATACTTCTACAGCGCGCTGGTTCGCTTCTTTCGGAAAACCGTTCAAAAGAGCATGGCGAGAAGAATACCGCCGATGACATTGACCGAGAAGCTTACAGCCTACAACGCTATCTCGATCTGTTGGCTGAAGGGCAAACCGTCGCGTTGGATATGCTGTTTGCTCCTGACTGGGCTATGCTGTCTCCGCCAGATGCTGTATGGGGCGAAGTCCAAGCACTGGCCCCGAAAATTTTCACCAAAGGCGCCATGGCTTTCGTGCGCTATTGCCGGCAACAGGCCAATAAATACGGCATCAAAGGCTCGCGTGTTGCGGCCGCGCGCCAAGCCCTGACCTTGCTTCAAGCCGGAGAACGGCAATATGGGGCCGCGACTTCGTTGCAAGTGATGACAGCCGATTTGGAAAGACTGGTCGCGGAGCATGAGTTAATAAAGTTTGCGGACGTGTCCCAGCCAAACGGCACGATGACACGCTGTTTGGAAGTATGCGGTAAGAAAGCGATGCTTACAGCTACGATAAAGAATGCGCGTGAGATTGTTGCGTATATGGTCAGTGAATATGGTCAGCGTGCCTTGGCTGCAGAGCGCAATGAGGGAGTGGATTGGAAATCATTGTCGCACGCCGTGCGCGTCGGTCATGAAGCACTGGAGTTGTTCGCGACGCGCAAAATTAATTTTACAAGGCCTGAACCCCAGCATTTGCTGCAGAATAAACAACGCCGTATGCCTTATGCAGACGTTGCCACGGAAATTGAGCACCTGCTCGATCAAGTCGAGCAGGCCGCAGCGGAGAGCAATCTTCCTGAGACTGCCGATACTCAGATCATTGATGATTTTGTGGCGGACAAATATTGGCCACAAGTTATCGATGCAGAGTACCCATCATGATTTCTATCAAGGCCTATATACAGCACAAGTTGGAGCAACTTGCTGCTGATACCAATGTCAAAATCTTGCTAGCCGTTGAGTCTGGAAGCCGCGCTTGGGGCTTTCCATCTGCCGACAGCGATTACGATGTGAGGTTTGTTTATATTCGCGATCGTGACCATTATCTATCCGTGTTTGAACTTCGTGATGTGATTGAAACACCACTAGTTTATGATGAATTTTTGAAAGTGCCAATGGATCTCAATGGCTGGGATTTACGGAAAGGTATGCGATTGGCTCTGAATTCTAACGCCGTGCTTATCGAGTGGCTAGCTTCGCCGGTTCGATATATGGCAGAAAATAGAATATTGTCACAACTGCACGACTTCGTTTTGGAGAACGCAGATATTTCATCCTTATTGTACCACTATGATCGGCTGGCAAGGCACGCCTGGCAGGAAATTGCGGCCAGCCCAGACACAGTGAAGCTTAAACGCTACTTTTACGCATTGCGTCCAGCTCTCGCCTGCAATTGGCTGCGGCATCATCACCGCGCTTCCCCCATGAATATTATGGAACTGCTGCGGGGCCTCGATTTGCCAGATAGTTTTCAGACCCAATTGCATCAGTTGATAGAAACGAAACGTCAAGCCAGTGAAGCCGACGCAGTTAAACGGAATGACATCTTTGATGAATTTATCCGTCTTGAACTTTTGGAGCAGGCAAATAGGCCAGCGTTAAAAGAGCCATCACGTCACAGCGTAACACTGGCGGATAGGTTTTTCCGCGACTGGCTCGAAGACTCTGGCGGCAGTAATTAGCTGCCAGACCAATAGAATTGACACAAAAAAGCGGCGCGTCCGTTTGGATGCGCCGCTCTTTCTATCCGCGCGCAGACCTTACTTATTCTTGTCGGCAGCTTTTTCCAAGGAACTGCCGGCCTTCTGCACATCTTGCCCCAGACCTTCAAAGGTATTGCAGGCAGTCAGCACCGGCAGCAACAGGGCGAGAATGGCAAGTATCTGGAAACCCTTAGACATCATCGAACCTTTCAATGCGAGAGAGAGAAAGCTTGAAATTGTGTATTGAGCAGCTAGAGCCTTCATGTTCAGTGATAGCAAGACTCACGCTCAATATTTAGTACATTGTTTCATAAAATGAAAAGTATTTTGATAGTTTTGTTGCGCCTTGGATAGACGCCAAAAAACGAAATTTTGAAGGGTCTTCAACAACATAGATGTTGGTCAAATAGTTTGCTGGACAACTTTAAACTTATCGGAACAAGCTTTTCCCGCTCGTGACTTTGATCATTTAACTTTCCTCTCTACCATTTTTTCTCCTTCAAAAACACGTACGGGATTTCCGCGCTCCAACTGGTTGTGTTGTTCCCATAAAAACTGCATTTCAGCAGAAAGTGTTGCCTTTTGCTTATCCTCGAGCCTTTTCTGAAGGCGCGCGAGTGCCAGTTTTTTGTTCATGTGCTGTGACCTTTCTTCGCGTGCAACGACGGTTGTGCCGGACGGACGGTGGGTCGCTCGGACAGCGCTATCGGTGGTGTTGACGTGCTGTCCTCCTGGACCAGAAGCACGTATGGTATCGAAATCGACTTCCTTAATATTAATTCCGCATTGATCGTTTGCGAGAGCGGACAAGGCCTCCACGCCGACAAACCAATTTTTACGCTTGTGGTCGGGGCGAAACGGGCTGGAGCAAACCCATTGCACGGTGCCGCACCATCTTTTGATGAAGTCATCGAGTCTGCCGCCTTGCAGGCCGATCAATGCGGAAATTAAGGTTGCTGGTTTGCTTCCTGGAACGCAGTCAATATACCTAGCGTGAAGCCCGTAATGTTCTGCTTCAAGCATGATGCGTTGTGAGATAAATTTAACGGCCAGCGCGCATTCATCCGGTCCTTGTCCGGAGGAAACCTGCAGCCAGCAATGCGAAATCATTGCTGTCATTTGCGCCTCCGGGTTTTGTAAGTCAGTACGGGCCGAAATTTCGCGACCAATGTGACAAGACCCGCCGCCACGAGTTCGCTGACGACAGATTCTATATTTTTATACGCTTGTGGTGCCTCCTCGTAGATCAATTCTTTATCTTCGCAAATCACGGTGTTGCCCAGAGGAGTTTTCAGGAAATCGTTATAGCGATATTTCCCCAGTCTTCCTTTTGCATCACTACGCTTCCATTTGCGTCCGGCTCCATGGGCCAGTGAGAAAGCATTGTCTTGCTGTTCCCCCGTTGGGCGCACCAGATAGCTGAAATCGCCGCGTGATCCCGGAATGACTACAACGCCCTTATCCGCCGGTGCTGCGCCTTTGCGATGTATCCAGCAGGTGCAGCCATTGACGACTTGCGGTGTTACAGTGTTGTGGTAGATGTCGAGAACTGGTGCGCCATCTGTTCTGAGGCATGCCATGAACCGGTGCGCTATCAAGGCTCGGTTGGACTGAGCCCACATCAAAGCATGGTCGTGTTTGGCGAGATAGGTAGCTGCCTCTTCGGCAGTATCGTGGAGGCCTTGGTCGCGATATGTGTCGGTATGCGTGCGTAGAATATTCTCACCCAAACCGCGCGATCCAGAGTGAACCAGGAGGTAGAGCGATTGTCTATCAAGCTTCAAGGTGGCGCATGCGGCTGAGTCATAAATGGTTTCAATTTTCTGCAGTTCAGCAAAATGGTTGCCGCCGCCGATCGTTCCGAGCGTCACGTCAAAATCTGTTGCTCCTACGCCCCGTTCATCGAGCCAGGCCCTGCAGTCTCCATCCCATGGCGCATCTAGTCGGCGTAGTTTTTCTGCCCACTTATCGAGTTTAATTTTGTGGGCTTTTGTCTCCGTTTGCCATAGGCCCATGCCGCAGCCAATGTCATTCCCGACCAGATGCGGATATATCCAGCCCTTGGTCACAAAAGCGGCACCGATAGGGTGCCCTTTGCCGGGGTGCAGGTCTGGCAACCCCACCGCACGCTCCATACCAACCAGCTTTGCGGTATTCTCCAATTGCGTGACGGCTTCGCTTTCCAGCCAAGTCTTGTCTGAAATAATAATTCTGACCGTGGCATGCGGCCGCGTTGTTAAATTTTACATGATTCGCCAAGTACGCGTCAAAGCCTGTTCGCGCATCCCTATGAGCTCGGATAACTGCTGGCGCAGCAAAAAATGTGAGGCAGGTGCCTACCGCAGAATCACGACTTATGCCGTGATTACAGCTCATGGAGGCCCTGCCTAAGCAGATGATTGTGGAGTGGTGAGACTACAAAAGAAATTATGGCAGTGCGCCGCTATAAAAGTAGGCGACCTGTAGACTCAGCGCCCAAAAAGCTGCCGAATATATGATAGTGATTGCCGCATAGGTAAGTTTCCTTATTCAAAACTGCTGAAAATATAACAGAAAAACCGCAAAACTCAAGTGCAAGATACTTGCAAGGCCGTTGCGTCTTGTTACTCGTCACATCGCCGCAAGCTAAACATGCTAGCATGTGAGGATATCGGGGCCCGTTCTTCGGTGCGAGATCGCCTGTGTAACAACGCTCTGAGCGGAACTAGTATTCAATATTGCAGCTTGTAACAATTCAGGATTTTAATGATTGTATTTGCCTAATGTTACGATAACTCATTCGGATTTCTGAGGCATTGAGCACTTTCTACTGTTGGTAGAAATTAGGAGAGAAACTTGAATTCCAGCATATCTATCACACCATCTGAATTAAGTAGCTTTCTGCTGCATACAGCTTTAGTTCGCCCTGTCTTTATCTGGGGGCCGCCGGGTATTGGTAAGTCTTCATTAGTGCAGAAATTTGCTGATGATGTGGGGGTGCCCTGTGTATCCTTACTTGGTAGCCAGTTGGCACCTGAAGACTTAATCGGTGTGCCTCAAATATTGAATGGGAAAAGCCATTTTTGCCCGCCTTCAATGATTGCCCGTGATGATCCGTATTGCCTGTTTCTTGATGAATTGAACGCCTGTTCGCATGAAGTCCAGAAAGCGTTTTACAGTCTGGTATTGGAAAAGCGCATTGGTGAGTACCACATGCCAGAAGGCTCAATTGTCATCGGTGCAGGTAACCGTGCTGAAGATAGTGCCATCGTAAAACCGATGTCTTCGGCACTCATCAATCGAATGGTGCATGTGCAACTTAAGGCATCACACAGGGATTGGCTGGTGTGGGCCGAGAATGCAGCAATTCACCCTTGGATTATGGACTACTTGAAGGTGAGGCCGGATCATCTCTGGAGCAAACCGCCAAAGCACGAAGCCCCATTCTCGACGCCACGCGGCTGGCACATGCTTAGTGACGCTTTGAAGCAATATGACGAAAAGATTTCAGAGAACATCGTAGAAATACTGGCCTACGGTTGTTTATCTCCTATTCATGCGGGACAGTTCAAATCATTCATCAAACAGGTACGTAATAAGTATGCGCTGAATGATATCCTGAAAGGCGAGATGCGCTGGCCGGACAAGCCAGAAGATCGCGATGTGCTGTATTTCTTGGCACAGTCATTCCGTGCACATTTGGTGAAAGAGTTGCCGGACGATAATCAGAAGTTAAGCAGTGGCCAAAAGGAATTAGTGGTGCGCGCCAAATCACTTCTCAAAGAACTGGCAATTGTGAGCTTGGAGATTGCGCAGATGGTTGCGGCAAAAGCTGAGGACAGCAAGCCGTTGCCTGACTGGCTGCTCGTTGAAATTGTCCGTGACTTGCCACGACTAGCGCAAAAATAACGATGAGTGAAAAGCGTAAAAAACCGCTCGACCTTGCGACTAAGAATTTTCAAGAAGCTGTAGCCACACTGCAAAAGCATCCGATCT
>CAYOGS010000038.1:9879-11491 GCA_964403435.1 uncultured Rhodospirillales bacterium
GCTCCGCTCATTTTCAGTGCACGTATCCTCAGGGTTGAAAAGACCGCCTATCCAGAAAGAGGTTGGGCAATTGTCAGCAGCAGAGGGACGATATATTGCCATCCAAAGCGGAAAGCCGATAAAGATGAGTGGATTTATATTATTGCACACTGCTTGCTCCATCTTGGCTTTGGGCATTTCACAAAACAAATAAGCAGCTTTGCTTGGAATGTGGCGTGTGATTTATTCGCGTACAGGTTTCTAAAAGATTTGAAGATAGGCAAGGCTCCGCCAGAGTTTCATTTCAATCTAGAGGGGCTGCCGTTTCAAACTGAGCATGAACTTTATCGCTATCTAGCTGAAAATGGTGTGCCCGATCATTTGATGCAGTCAGGAACCGGAAATCCTGGCTGCGAAGACATGATATGGGAGGCAAGCAACTACGCTGTGACAGACTGGCGTGCCAAATTTGGTCAGGGATTGCGCAACGCCGTTACCAGTGCAGTCAATGTCGCCGGTGGGCGAGAAAATAGTTTAGGCAGTGAACGATTCACCGATACACCTGCTCAGCGCGCAAAGGCCTGGTTCATCAATTCCTATCCGTTGATAGGTGCGCTAGTCGCCGGTTTTGATATCATAGAAACTCCCGATGTATGCCAAAGCGAAGATATACGCGTCGCGGCGGTAAACCCGGTTCTCAAAGAAATTTATATCAATCCGGCCGCAGGACTTACCGACCAGGAGAGCCGTTTTGTGATTGCCCATGAAATCTTGCATGTAGGCCTACGACACGACACCAGACGTCAAGGCCGCGATGCCTTTCTTTGGAATGTCGCCTGTGATTATGTCATTAACGGCTGGCTCATCGAGATGGGCTTGGGGGAAATCCCATCATTTGGAGGACTGTATGATCCCGCACTGAAAGGTGAATCGGCAGAGACGATCTACGATAGAATTGCGACCGACCTTCGCTTGCAGAGAAAGCTCGCCACATTACGGGGAACCGGGGCTTGTGATATTATCGAATGTGATGATCCGGTCTGGTGGGCAGGTGGTGCAGGGCTAGACCTGGATGGTTTCTATCGCAGATGTCTCGTGCAAGGTTTGGAATATCATCAGGCACAGGGCAGAGGCTTGTTACCTCAGGGGTTAATTGAAGAGATACGCGCCCTCGCTCAGCCGCCAATCCCTTGGGATGTAGAGCTTGCCCAATGGTTCGACGGGCATTTCAGACCAATCGAAAAGGTGCGTACTTACGCAAAGCCGAGCCGACGTCAATCCAGCACGCCTGACATTCCAAGACCAAAATATGTGCCATTTGATGGCGATGCTGACAATCGGACATTTGGTGTTGTCCTCGACACTTCGGGCTCAATGGATAGAACACTGTTAGCGAAAGCACTGGGTGCCATATCCAGCTATGCGATAGCGCGTGATGTCGGCAGAGTGCGGGTTCTCTTCTGCGATGCAGTTACATATGACCAAGGTTATATGCCTCCAGAGGCTCTTGCCGATCGTGTGCAGGTCAGGGGGCGCGGAGGAACAGTGTTACAGCCCGCCATAGATATTTTGCAGGCAGCAGAGGATTTCCCGAAAACTGGTCCCGTGCTCATCATCACAGACGGTTTCTGTG
>CAYOGS010000039.1:0-11486 GCA_964403435.1 uncultured Rhodospirillales bacterium
TGTCTGAGGCGTCCACTGCAGCTTGATGCTGTCCAGCGCGTCCGTGCCCTGTGCCAGGGCTCGCAGCCTTTGCCGCACTTCCCGCACCACCGGCAGGAACTCACGCGGCAAGCGCTGGCTGGCGAAACTCATTTGCGGATCGCTGAGCGTGGCCCGCAACCGCCCCAGCCAGGAGCGCAGCGTGAGACGTGCAGTGATAATGGTGACCAGAGCGGCGGCCAGTGACACCAGAATGGTGAAGCCGAGGAAGAAGAGTTTGGCTTCGCTCACGCGCTGCAGGCTGAAGCCCAGATCGTGGAGAATTACCAGGCGGTGTGGCGGACCGGCGGGTGCCAACTGTGCCGCGAAGCCGGCGACCATGATTTCGCTGACCGGTAGAGATCGGATGGCGTAGGACGGGTTGGTGCCGTTATCCGGGCATTCGAGGTCAGGCGGCCAGGCAGCACTTTGCACCAGCGGCGCTTGACCTGCTGTCGCGCAGAGCCCAACTGCCAGAACGTGTGCATCCTTGGCGATTTTTTCAAACAGTTTTTTATAGGGGGCGAGTTTGCTCTCGCCTTGCCACAGTGATGGCAAGGTCTCGTCCAGCGACTGCGCGACCAGTTGGGCGCGCAATTCCACATCGCGGCGGAACCAATCCAATACCAGCCGTTCGGTCACTGGCACGGTCAATGCCGCGAGCAGAGTCAGTGTTGCCAGTAATGGCGCAATAAATCGAATAACAAACATTGGCCGAAGCTACGGCACGAAGACAGCGATGTCACATCAAAAAGTGTTGGAGGAAAATTTGCAGTTTAGGAAACAAAAAATTGCCATAATCTTTTGACGTGCACTTCGAGTTGCTTGGTGTTGATGCTGTGATGAGTGCAACGTTATCAGTTATGACTTGAACTGTTGAATGAGGAAGAAAGTTTTACTACAGATATTTTGTTGTCGTTCAAATACCATAATCCGGCATCGGTCTTGCCTGACGCAGGACGCCGTGCCACATCATTGCTGCCATGAGTTCAAAAACTGTCTCGCCGGTGCATCCGGCCACGCATCATCTTTCCGGTATGAGTTACGCCATCATGGGCTATGCCATCATGACGGTGTTCGACACGTTGCTGAAGCAGGTTAGTCAGGGTGACCGGTATCCGCAACCGCAGATGATGGCTACCGCCGGCCTGTTCTGCGCCGCGACCATCGCCTTGGTGGCGATCGGCACAGGTGGCTTGCGTGGCCGGCTGGGCACCAAGCGGCTGTGGTTTCATTTGTCGCGTGGGATGCTGTCACTCGGCGCTTTCTTTGTCGGCTTTTATGCGTTGCGGCATATTCCGCTCGTGGATTTTTACGGCATTATCTTCGCTA
Organism: uncultured Rhodospirillales bacterium; assembly: GCA_964403435.1. Classification (GTDB taxonomy): domain Bacteria; phylum Pseudomonadota; class Alphaproteobacteria; order UBA9219; family RFNS01; genus JAGOHT01. The sequence continues at coordinate 1,351 of CAYOGS010000039.1, forward strand.
TTCCGATCTTCGTCACACTGCTGTCGGTGTTCTGGCTCAAGGAGCATGTGGGCTGGCCGCGCTGGACGGCAATTGGTTGTGGCTTCATTGGCGTACTGCTGATGCTTCGCATGGGCGTAAAGCAGGCGCCATCCGCCGGCGAGGTGTGGGGGTATTACGCGGCGCTGGGCTGCGCGATTTTGAATGCCCTGACATCGGTGATGGTGCGGCGTTATGGGCGCGGCGAATCCAATCTTACTTTTTCATTTTACACTGCGGTGTGCAATATCGCGGTCTCTGGTGCGCTGTGGTTGTGGTTTGGCGGCGAGGTCTTCGCTGCGTTCGATTTGCTGCTGCTCGGGTTGGCGGGGGTGCTGGTCGGGTTCGGCAGCATTTTGTTGATGACGGCCTATCAGCGCTCACCGCCGCCGGCCGTGGCGCCGTTCCAATATACGCAATTGGTGTGGGGTGCCGTGTTGGGTTATTGGTTGTTCAATGAGGTGCCGAGTTTCTGGTCGCTAGTCGGGGCAAGCATCGTCATCGTCAGCGGGCTGCTGGTGCTATGGCGTGAAGCGGCACTGGCGCGGGCTATCAAGCGCGCAGCTAAGGTGTTGGATCAGGCGGCCATGTAATTTATTTATAGCTTCATGACTTTTGGAAATCTTTAAATGCCGCCGCGGCTTCTTCAACCAACTGCTTAGTAGAGTAAAGCAAATCATCATCTTGGTAATACGCGATAGCGTCGAATTCTTTGGCTAGAGCGGCGCTAACTATGAGTGCGCAAGCACATTCAGCCATGCTCCCACCCCATTGCAGAATGATCTCAGTGTCTCTCGTGCCAATGATATTTGTGAGGTGTGGCTGTATGTTCAGGGTATCAACCGGAGATTCGAAGTAAATCTCGAAACCTGTGGCCATACCTATCAACTGACACGGCAGAAAACCAGAGGAAAGAAATGGTGTGTAAGATCTGTCTAATTTGCAGTCAAAACCAAGTTGATCAATTGCTGCTTGCCATGCAGCCAATTGTGGAACCCGTGACTTATTTAGATAGGCTGATAAAAGGAGTGACACGGATTAGATGTTCCTGGTGATTTTCATGCTGTAATAAAAAAGCATCGGACAACTCTTGTGTAAGCCGAAATCATTTAACGATAGTACGCAGCGCCAGGACGGCATTGAGGCCGCCGAAGGCGAAGGAGTTTTTTAGCGCGGCTTGCATCGGCACGGCGCGGGCGGCGTTGGGCACCACATCCAACGGGCAGTCGGTGTCAGGCTGCAGGAAATTCATGGTCGGCGGTGCTTGCTGGGTCTGCAGCGCCAGGGCCGTTGCGATGGTTTCCAATGCGCCGGCGCCGCCCAACAAATGACCGAACATCGCCTTGCTGGAGGAGACCGGCAGAGTACCGGCACGATCGCCGAAGATTTTATACAGCGCCTGGGTTTCTGTGACATCGTTGGCGCGGGTGCCGGTGCCGTGGGCGTTGACGTAGTCCACTTGTGCTGGCGTCAGAGTGGCATCGCTTAGTGCGCCTTGCATCGCACGTGCCATGCCGTCTGCGTCCGGCGTGGTGATATCTTTGGCGTCAGCGCTCATGCCGAAGCCGGCAATCTCGGCATAGATACGCGCCCCGCGTGCTTGCGCGGTGGCCAAGGTTTCCAGCACAAGAATGCCGCCGCCTTCGCCCAGCATCATGCCCTGGCGATCCTTCGAGAATGGGCGGCACAAGTCCGGCGCCATGACGCGCAAGGCTTCCCAGCCTTTCAGCGTGCCATAAGTCAAACAAGCTTCGCTGCCGCCAGTCACAGCCACGTCTACGGCACCAGATCGCACCAGATGCATAGCCACACCGATAGCGTGTGTGGCCGAAGCGCAAGCTGAAGCTGTCGTGAAAGCGGGGCCTTGTGCGCCCAGCTCCATGCTCACCAGGCTGGCGCCGGCATTGGCCATGAGGCGCGGAATGGTAAGCGGATGCAGTCTTCCGTTGCTGACGCCGAGACGATCATAGCCGTCCTCTAGCGTGCCCTGACCCCCGGCGCCGGTGCCGACGATGCATGCGGTGCGCGGCGCCAGGGCGGAGGTCATGGTCAGGCCGCTATCGCGCCAGGCTTGGCGCGCCGCGACCACAGCGAATTGCGTGAACCGGTCATAGAGGCCGAGACGCTTGGGGTCGAAATGATCTTCGGCGTGGAAATCCGTCACCGGATAGGCGGGATAACTGAAGCTACCCATCGGACGATTAAACGTTACTTGGCTGGCGGCGACCTTGCCGGCAAAGAGGTTGGTAGTGAAAGTGGCCAAATCATGCCCGGTGGGGGCGACCACGCCCATGCCGGTGATGACAACGCGTTGCGCGGGTGAATGAACAGACAAAGTCAGGCCTAGCTTTGCTTTTTGGCGATTTGCTTTTCCACCAGTGCTACCACCTGACCTAATGTTTCGAATTCCTGATTGTTGGAATTGGCGTTGAAGGGCAGCTCGACCTTGAACTTATCTTCCAGGGCGAAGACGATTTCCACGACATCAAGTGAGCTGATGCTGAGATCGGTCAATTTGGCGTCCAAAGCCAATTTATCGCGATCCACCATGGCCTTGGCGGCGATGATATCCAGAATCTCGTTGGTCAAAGTGGCGTCGGCCATGCGGATATTCCTTATTCCAAAAACGCTGTGCTGCGAGAATTAGCGGGATTCCGTCTTTTGCTCAAGCGCCTTGACGCTGGCATCAAGATTGTCCACGCGGTTCACCAGCGATTTCAGCCGGTTAATCGCCAGATGCTGCTCCACGGCGCGTTCGCGCGGGATGGCAGGTGCGCCGCCATAAACCTGGCGGGGTGGTACGTGGGTGCCCACGCCACTCATCGACATGATGACCGCATCGTCGCCGACCTTGACATGGTCGGCTAGGCCGCTAGCGCCGCCGATGACGACGCGATTGCCCAGCTCCACGCTGCCTGCCAACCCAACGCGGCCGCAGAGCAAGCAATCTTCGCCAATCTGGACATTATGGCCGATCTGCACCTGGTTATCAATTTTTGTGCCGCGGCCGATGCGCGTATCCACGATAGTACCGCGGTCAATGCTGGTATTGGCGCCGATCTCGACATCGTCGCCGATGATTACAGCGCCGAGTGATGCGATGCGCAGCCAGCCTTGAGTGTTGGTTGCGGTCACGCTGCCGTCGCTTTTGGCGGCTTCCACGCTGCCTTTTTCTGCCGTGACGAAGCTGAAGCCGTCGCTACCGATGCTGCAGTTGAAATGCAGCAGGCAGCGCGCGCCGATGACGCAAGCGGCGCCGATACATACCCCGGCGCGCAGCACTGTATCGGCCCCGATGCTAGCACCAGCCTCCACTATCACATTGGATTGCAGGACGCAGCGGTCACCGATGACCGCGCCGACGCCGACGGTACAATGGGGGCCGATGACGACGTTCTTGCCCAGCTTGGCTGTGGCGTCCACGACCGCGCTGCTATGCACGCCTGTGCCGAAATCCGGCGGTTGGGCGAACAAGTTGGTGAGGCGCGACAGAGCCAGACGCGGCCGGGTGACTCGCAATAATTGTTTAGCGGTCTCCCGCGGCGCTTTGACGCTCACCACCGCTGCCGACACGGTCTTGCCTTGCAGCAAAGGCAGCAGTTTGTCATCCATGGCCAGCACGAGTTCCGCCGGGGTTTGATAAGCTGCGGGATGCACCAGGCGCGTGACCGCCACGGTGCCATCGCCCTCCAAGGTGGCATTGATTTCTTGCGCCAATTTGGCGAGCGTGAAAGAGGCTGACATAGCAAACCGATCGAGCAGCGAAAGAATTAATCTATTGCTTTGCCGGCACTATAAAGTCAATTTGCCGGCATGGTGAAGATTTTTGCAGGCGGTTGCAGTCTGTTGGCGGCATTGCTGTTGGCCTGGCCGGTAATGGCGGCATGGCAAGTGCGCGAGATCCGGCGCGCGGAAGGCGCGTTGGATTATTGTGTTGCCGATTGGCGCTTGCCGGATGGCCGGCACCTTAATCTGGCGTTGGATGCGGCCGGCCGGGTTAATCTTGGTCTGGTGCTGCCGCGCGGCAAGTTCGACCCAAAAAAACCGCTGGCACTGCAACTGAACCTGGATAAGGCATGGAAGCAAGCGGGCCCCGCGCGGGTGCGGGCGCCGCATATTCTGTTGCTTGATATTGCCGATAAGGGCGGCTTCGTTGCCGCCTGGCGCGCGGCGCGGCTGTTGACGGTGGCGGGCGCCGGGAAACCGATGAATTTCGCGTTAGATGGCAAAGCCAGCGCCGTGTTGGATGAGCTGATGCACTGCGCTGGTCAGGCGGAACTGACTTTGCCGCCATCGGTGCAAGCGCTGCTGGAGCAGGCCGGACTGGCCGATGGTGTACAGGTGATTCCGCCGCCGGCGGGCTTGAGTGTCGTGGACGTAGCATGGCAGCGTGGTGCCGTGGATGGCGGCACAGCCGGTTTTGACCCGGGAACAGATTTTCGTCGTGCCGTGCGCGGTCAACTGGCCGTGCTGAAAACCTTCTGCCAGGGGCTGTGGTCAGAAGAGATGGGTCTGATTGTGGTGCGCGCGGCGGCTCGCCTGCAACAAGGGATGTTGAGCTGCCATTCTGGCGGCGTGGACGAAGTGATGGTGGTGGTGTTCTACGCGCCTGGAGATGGCACTGGACGCTATTTCACATTTGCCGGCAGCGGCGCTAACCGCAAGGCCATCATAGCTGCGGGCAAGGCAGTAGCGGCGGCCTTGTTGACATCCACCGCACCCTGAAGCCTACTCTTTCATGACTATTCAAATTGTTCCTATTTCGTTGGCTGCGTGCGGAACGAGTGCGCTGGATAGGTGCCCAAAATATTCACCTCGTGGGCGAAAAAACGCAGCTCTTCCAGCGCGTGGCGCATGGGAATGGTGTCGGGATGACCTTCGATATCCAGATAGAATTGCGCGGCGGTGAAATTGCCGTCCACCAGATAGCTTTCCAATTTGGTGATATTGACGCCGTTGGTGGCGAAGCCGCCGAGCGCCTTGTAGAGCGCAGCCGGCACACTGCGTACGCGGAAGATGAGCGAGGTCACGCAGGAGGTAGCTGGCGCCATTGGTGTTGGTTGCCGCGCTAGAATCAAAAAGCGTGTGGTATTGCCGTGCTGGTCGGCAATATCGTTTGCCACACTCACTAGGCCATAGAGTGTGCCGGCCAATGCGGAAGCGATGACGCCGACGGTTTTATCCTTCTGTGCGGCCAGGTTGGCGGCGGCCTGTGCTGTATTACTTTCGGCCACAGGTCGGAAGCCATGGCGCTGGATGAATTGCCGACATTGGGACAGGCCCTGGACATGGCTGTGAATGGTTTTGAGGTCTGCGAGTTTGGTACCCGGCAAGGCCAGAAGATGGTGCTCCACCGGCTGGTAATGTTCGCCGACGATGAACAGGCCGCCTTGTGGCAACAAGTGATGCACATCTGCCACGCGGCCGGCGATGGCGTTGTCCACCGGAATCATGGCGCGATCCGCCCGCTGGTCGCGCACCGCAGCGAAGGCTTCCTCGAAGCCCAGGCAGGGCAGGGTGGTATCATGCGGAAAAACCGCGCGGCAGGCCAGGTCGGCGTATGAACCGAGGGCGCCGCCGAAGGCGATAGTCAGGGGCTTAGTCATGGTAACGGATCTGTCCTGTCGTCGTGCCTGGGGCAATCTGCCGCAGGGCGCTCGGCTATCGGCGCCGCGGCAGACACAGTATAAACCACCGTTGCGACCGGTTTGGCAATCACCCTCGACAAGACGGGGCGAAAAGCTTATTTTCCGGCCAGTTTTTCTACCGTGCCTGGTGCGGCTTTCTAGGACAGGATCATGAGCTTTCAGTTCAACAAAATTTTTGCAGCACTGCTTCTTGCCGTGTTGACCGCCTATGTAACGGGATATGCCGCCAAGGGCGTGGTGCATGCTGAAGTGCCGGAGACGATTGCGTTTCCGGTGGCTGACCTAAAAATCGCCGAAGCGGCGCCGGCTGCTGGCGCCGCACCAGTGGCCGCCCCGCAGGCCGAGCCGGTCAACGCTTTATTGGCGGCGGCGGACACTGCGGCCGGGCAGAAGGTTTCACGTGCCTGCTCCGCTTGCCACAGTTTCGATAAAGGCGGCACCAACAAAGTGGGGCCGGCTTTGTGGGGTGTTGTGGGACGTGGCGTGGCCAGCATTGCCGGCTTTGCCTATTCCGAGCCGATGCAAAGCCATAAGGACAAGAAGTGGACTTATGAGGAATTGAACCAGTTTTTGTTTAATCCGAAAGCGCATGTACCGGGCACCAAAATGGCGTTTGCCGGGGTGAAGAAGACGGATGAGCGCGCCGCGCTCATCGCTTGGTTGCGGACGCTGGCGGACACGCCGGAAGCGTTGCCGTAATGATGTGCCAGCCGGCAGCGGCGTCGGATGCCGTGCCGGCAGAATTCATGGCGCTGCTGCAGCGGCTAGCCGATGCCGCAGGCGAAGTTATCCGCCCCTATTTCCGCTCCAACCTGGCTATCACTGCCAAGCCGGACGCCACACCGGTGACGCTGGCGGATGAAGGCGCGGAGCGTGCGATTCGCGATCTGTTGGCGGTTGCGCGTCCGGATGACGGCGTATGGGGCGAGGAATTCGGCAAGCAAAATCTTGACGCCGAATGGGTGTGGGTAATTGACCCGATTGACGGCACCAAAGCCTTCGTGGCCGGCAAGCCGATCTTCGCCACATTGATCGCGCTGCTGCATGAAGGGCGGCCGGTGCTGGGTGTGATTGACCAGCCGGTGTTGCGCGAACGCTGGAGCGGTGGTGTTGGTCTGGCCGCGTCGTTCAACGGTTTGCCAGCACGTAGCAGTGCCTGCCGCAATCTCGACAAAGCGCGTTTCAACACCACGTCGCCACGCATGTTCCCTGGCGTGATGTATGCAGCCTATGATCGGTTGGCTACCGCCTGTCGGCAGATCACTTATGGCGGTGATGCCTATGCCTATGGACTGCTCGCTTCCGGCCATCTCGATATTGTCCTGGAAGCGCAACTGAAGCTGCATGATTTCGCGGCGCTGGTGCCCGTCATTACCGCGGCGGGTGGCATGGTGACGGATTGGCAAGGACGGCCGCTGCATGCCGAAAGTGCGGGCGATGTGCTGGCCAGCGCTAATGCCACGCTGCATGCCCAGGCGCTAGCGTTGCTGCAGGCCTAATGAAGAGCGTCACGCGCCTGCTGGCCGAAATGGACGGCATTGTTTAATCCTGTCATAGAATCCCGCTATCGTCCGCTGCTGGTTATCGGATTGGAGTTTCATGTTTCGTGCCGCCATGATGTTCGGCCTGTTGGGGTTGATGCTGGCTGTTGGCCTCATCGTCTGGCAGGGTTATGCCCAGGTGCTGGCGGCGTTCGCGGCGGCCGGCTGGGGGATTCTGTGGGCAAATTTATTTCACCTGCTGCCGCTGGTGATGGCGTCTTACGCGTGGATTCTGTTATGGCCGGGGCATAAGCGCCCCAGCCTGGCGGCCATGAGCTATGTGATGTGGGTGCGCGTGGGCATCAATAATCTGCTGCCGGTGGCACGCATCGGCGGCGAGGTGGCGGCGGCGCGTTTGCTGATCAAGCAAGGCTGGCGGCGCGGCCCCGCCATCGCCAGCACAGTGGTGGAGACTACGGTTTCCGTGGTCACCGTATTCATTATGATCGTCAGCGGCATTATGTTGCTGACGATGCATGATCCGGCGACCGCGACGCTCACACGGCTGGTGGCCGGGGCGCTGTTTTCGCTGCCGCTTATCGCGCTGCTGCTGGCGGTACAACGCTATGGGTTGTTCAGTTTTCTCGCCCGCTTGGCGCACCGCATGACCGGCAGCCGCTGGCAGGGCTTGATGCAAGATACGGCGCGACTGGACCGTGCGGTGTTATGCTTGTATCGGCGCTGGGGTAAATTGCTGCACAGCACGGTATGGATGCTGCTCTCCTGGTATCTCAGTGCTGGTGGCATTTGGCTGGCGTTGCAGTTTTTGGGGCACCCACTGCCGTTCACCGATTGCGTGATCATCGAGTCGATGATTCAGTTGGTGAGCAGCGCCGCCTTCATCATGCCCGCGGCGCTGGGTGTGCAGGAAGGCGCGTTTTTGTTTTTTGGCGGACTCCTGGGACTGCCGGCGGAAACGGCACTCGCTCTGGCGCTCATCCGGCGTTGCCGCGATTTGATTCTGTTCGTGCCGGCGCTGGTGGTGTGGGGTTTGCAGGAGGGGAAGGGATTACTTGGAGTGCGAATGGTTTGAGGCGGGGATTGCTACTGCAGCCATACCTGCTGTCATTGCAAGTCAAGCAGAGGTAAAAAACACTGCAGAACAAGGCTTGGGGAGGTTTTCGTGTTCGTGAAAAACTATCCCAATATGGCCAAATCTGCGAGGCAGTGCGGAAAGTTTTTCTTTGTAATGTCTGTACTGTTGGCCGTTGCAAAAGTTGCTGTGGGTAAAGAAGTCGATCTGCATGTTCGATATGTGTTTGAGGAGATAGTTCGTACGCCATCAGATCATAGAGACCGCTATACCCAGGTATCTGTATATAAAAGTGGTGATGTGGCTTTTAGATACCGCGATGATGTTCATGGTTGCACCGATAAGATCGTGCATGAGATGAATATTTCGAATGAACATGCAGCCAAGATAACGAAAGAAGAGAAAGCGCATATGGCAGAAGCCTTGCTTAAGGCAAATGTTTTTGATCTGGCAAGCGATCCAATGCCACCTCGCTTTTTTGACGTGAGACCCATGCCCGATCCAGCGTGTCATGGTGATCTTGAAGTGAGTATTGGCGGTCGGAAAAAGCGAATTGAATTTTATACTTGTCCTACGAATTCCGATAGAGCCGCTGTTCATAAGATCATTATTGATTTTGTAAAACGCTTCAAACTGGATCAGCCACCAAGTGATTCTCGAGCAATTACCGTGTCTGAAGGAGATTTGAAGCCGGCACAATCTGTTCAACTTGCCGAACTATTAGCGAATCCGGGAAAACACCATGGCAAACGTATTTCAATCGTTGGTTATCACCATTTAAAGTTTGAAGGTAACCGAGTCTGTATTGATAAACATGCTTCAGAAGCGTTCGATTTTAGCAAATGCATTTGGTCCGGGGGCGTCTCTACTTTGGTAAACTCTGGGCGGTTTGCTAAGCAGAATGATACGGTTCAGGAAATAGAAGGTGTCTTCAATCGTGGTCCAGCGGGACACTTTGGCAGGTGGCCAGGATCAATAGAACGCATAACAAAAACAAAAATTATCACTAAATAACAGGTGTCGTGATTTTTGCTTCCGGTGCTTGGAATATTTTGCTCAAACTCGGGCGGAATTTTCGCGATTAATTCCGATCTTAGTACAAGACAGTAGCACGGCTATTTTCCTTCCCGGCGCCAGCCTAGCATGATGCAGGTGGTGAGGAGGAGTGCCCAGGCCCAGGCGGGCAGCAGCGGTTCGGCTTGCGCGCCGGTGATTATGCTTTGGCCGTTGCGCGGCAACCCCATCCAGTCGCTGCCGTGCTGGTGGTCGCGCTTATCGGTGCGGCGCAATTCAAAGCCTCTACCTAGTTCCGCCAGCCACAGGCTGCCACCGCCTGTGGCGGCCTGCACGGGATGTAAGATGGCGGTAGTCGCCAGCATATCCTGCAGTTCCGGCGCATTGGGGTCACCAACTACGATCACCTGATCCTTGCCGTTGCGCGATACAGTGTAAGCGCCAACCTGGCCGAGCAGCAGGCTGGCGTCAGCGCCGCTGGCCTCAGTGTCAGGCGGCGTGTTTTGCGGCACCTGCAGCAGGACTTCCTGCCGGGTGCCGTCGGGTGCCGTCACAGTCACGCTTTCCTGCGCCGGAGTAGGTGTGGGACGGCTGATGCGGAGGCGGTAATTTTCGCCTTCGGTTTGCACCGATAATTGCAACTGGTCTTCCTCCAACTCCGGCTCTTTCATCAGCCAGTGCGCCAACCGCCGCAACAGTTCTCTGGCAGGGCCGCCACCTTGGTGGCCGTGCGACCAGAGCCACATGCTGTCACTATGCAGCTGGGCAACGCGGCCTTCGCCAACGCGATCCAATACTAGCAGCGGCAGCAGGCCAATACCGGTGAGCAACACCTGGCCGCGCAACAACTTGCTATCTGTCTGGTGGTACCAGGGGCCCCAC